>CAMYKY010000096.1 GCA_947259165.1 uncultured Acidobacteriota bacterium
CCAGCGGCCAACCGTCTACCACCTCATGGGCCGCTTCTCGGGGACCCCGCATAGCTACGCCGTAACCCAGGAAGATACCCTTCGATTCATCCAGTCCTTGCAGGCGAAGACGGAAGACTCTCCGAATCTTCTGTTCGACAAGCTCAAGAACGGTCACCTCCTCGTGCTGGGAAGCCACTTTGCCGATTGGATCGCCAGCTTTTTCATCAAAACGGCAAGTGGTGGCCGGCAGATCGAGATGCCTACCGTTTTCATGCCGGGGCCCGACGCCGGCGCAGGAGCCGGCAGCGTTGTCTTTCTCCAACGCTTCAGCGGCGGGACGCGGGTCTATCGCGCCGCTGGCGCTTCGGAGTTCGTCGAGGAGCTCTATCGACGGTTGCAAGCGCAGCCCCGCACGGACCACCAGGAGCTCCCGGCGTCGCTGCGCAACATTCAGCCAGGGGCGGTATTCTTGAGCTTCGTGGAGCAAGATCGCAGCGTCGCAGAGTCGATTCGCGGCGCCCTCGATCGGGCCGGCGTTGATGTTGTGGCAGACGCCGACGACGTGCCGTTGAACGACCTTTGGGAGACGAAACTGAGGAGTTTCATCAGCGATTCTTCGCTGTGGATTCCAGTGATCTCGAAACAGTCGCTGGCTGCGCAACGGCGTTTTTTTCGACGAGACTGGGTCGAGGCCATAGTAGAAGCGAGCAAAACCATTCCCTCGGGGCGGTTCATCCTGCCGGTTGTCATCGACGACACTTCCGTGCAAGAAGCTGCGCTTCCCGTGGAGCTCGGTGAGAAAGAATGGGAAAAACTACGGGCCGGCAAAACGACGTCGAAGTTCGTGGACACCGTGGTCCAACTTCAGCGAAGCTACCGCAGCGAGAGTTTCGCATGAACGCTGAGTTCTCTCAGGCCACGACGAGCGTGGTACTCAGCGATGACAATCCCTGGCCGGGGTTGCTTCCGTTCGCCGAGGCGGATTGGAAATTCTTCCGCGGACGCGAGTTCGAATCGGAAATGCTGTATCGCCGGGTCGAGCGAGAACGGCTCACTATCGTGTTTGCCCCCTCGGGGTTGGGCAAGTCGTCACTTTTGCAGGCTGGCTTGTTTCCATTACTGAGGAAGGAAAACGTCTTACCCGTCTACATCCGGCTCGACTTTTCTCAGGAAAAGCCGGACCTCACCGGTCAAGTCAAGACCGCCATTGTCCGCGAAGCCGAGCGCGCCAACGTCGAAGCTCCCAAGCCCGAGCCCAAGGAAACTCTGTGGGAGTTCTTGCATCGCAAGGACGCCGAGTTCTGGAGCATGCGGCACCAAATCCTGAAACCCCTCCTAATCTTCGATCAGTTCGAGGAAGTGTTCACGCTAGGTCGGCGCGACCCTCGCCGATCTCGTGGAGGCGCGCCCCCCGGTGCAGCTCAAGTCTCGACTGGAAATGGAGCCTCCGAACAAACGGGACAGTGAAGCGGAACGCTTCGCCTTCGATCGCCATCGCTACAAGGTCCTGATGAGCCTGCGGGAAGATTTCCTTCCCGATCTCGAAGGTCTCGGCGAACGCATGGGCTCCGTCGCTCACAACCGCTTCCGCCTCGGCCGCATGAACGGCGTCGCCGCCCTGCAAGTCGTCAATCAGGCGCCTCACATCATCGCGCCAGACGTCGCTGAGAAAGTTGTCCGTTTCGTCGCCGCGTCGGAGAACAACGAAGCGCTCGTCGATCTCGAGGTCGAGCCCGCCCTGCTCAGCGTTGTTTGCCAGGAGCTCAATAGCCAGCGTCAGGAGCGCCGAGAGACACGCATCACCGAACAAACTCTCGAAGGGTCGCAAAAACAGGTGCTCGCAGATTTCTACGAACGCAGCATCGCCGATCTCAGTGAGCCGGTATGTACTTTCGTAGAAGAAAGGCTCCTGACAAGACGAGGTTTCCGTAACCTCGTCGTCTACGAGGAAGCGATCAGCGCGCCTGGCGTGACCGAGGACGATATCGAAGAGCTCGTCAAAAGACGCCTCGTGCGGGTCGAAGAACGAGGGCGACTGCGCCTGCTGGAGCTAACCCACGATCTTCTAACCGGCGTCGTGACGGCCAGTCGCGACGAACGCCGGCGAAGGCTCCGGGAAGCCGAAGCGGTGCGCAAAGTGGAAGAGCAGCATCGCAAGAGTGTGAAACGCGCAGCCGCTCTACTCGTCGGGATCCTGCTCGCGGTCGGTGCTCTGGGCGGGCTGGCGTGGGCCTACTACGCGCAACGGCAAGCCTCCGAGCTCGCGCAGGCGAAGGACGCGGCGGAGCGCGCCGCAGCGGAAGCTTCGCAGCAACGGGCCATCGCAGAAGTGCAACGCCGCGAAGCTGAGCGGCTTCAGAGCGATTCCGAGAGGGCACGCGAGCTCGCCGAGTTGGCCGCCGCCGAAGCATCGCGCCAACAGCAAATTGCCGACGTGCAGCGCGAAGAAGCCGTCCGGCAGGAGCAACAGGCGGTGAGTGCGCGCGCCGAAGCCGAAACTGCCGCTGAGGACGCTTTGCTCCAACAAGGTCGAGCCGATGTTCAACGCAGCATCGCCGAGGCGCGACAAAAGGAAATCGAGGAGAGCCAGAAGCAGGTACAAGAAACGAACGACGCGTTGGTCGAGGCACTCAGGGCCCGGCTCAGCAGTCCCGAGGCCACGGAGGTCGTAGGCGCATTGGACATGCTCGTTCGCGGCAGCCAAGACACCAACACGATCCTCTCGCGGCTCGATGACGAGTGGTTCGAGTCCACGCAAAAGTTCGTTCCGCTCATCGTTTCCCTGGAAGCCTTGGGACCCAACCGCCCGAGTGAGAGGTCGAGTGCAATCCGGACGATGCTGGTGAACCGATTCACCCAAAACCCAGGCTACAATGCACCACCGGCGACGCTCTACGGGGTCGAGCGTATCGAGCTCGGGGGCAGCGAGTTCCACATGGGCGAGGCCGGACCGCCCGAGCAATCCGACGCGACCCATCAGAACGGCGATGTTGCGGCACTGCGCGTGCACGTGTCGCCCTTTTACCTTCAGCAGCACGAGGTGACGACAGCCGAATATCGCCGGTTCAACCCGTCGCACGATCCCGCGGCCCCGGGGGACCATCCTGTGGCTAACATCAGTTGGTTCGATGCCATGACCTACGCTGCATGGTTGGGCGGCAGCCTCCCAACGGAGGCACAGTGGGAGTTCGCCGCGCGGGGAGCCGCCGGACGAATGTATCCGTGGGGCAATGAGACACCGTCGCCGAAACACGCTAACTATGGACGCACCGGCACCGTGCCCGTGGGCTCGTTCCCAGAGGGGGCGACCCCGGAGAGCATCCACGATTTGGCGGGAAACGTCTGGGAATGGTGTCGAGACGGTTCGTCGCCGGCAATGTCGAAAACACTGCAACCCAACGCAATCCTCGTTGATCCCGTGGGTGCCGCGACCGGAAAGACCCGCATTTTGAAGGGTGGGTCGTATTTCAACGACGAGCGGTTCCTGAAGAGCTTCAGGCGCAACTTTCTTCATCCGGACGCGGCCGAAAGCGTCGTGGGATTCCGTGTCGCATGGCCGGCATCGTCGCCGACACCGTGAGCAGGATGTCGCGCACCCACTCGGAGCTCACATGATTCGCGGCCCCGTGCTCGCTTTCGCTGTCATCAGGACGCTGGCCGGTGGGGCCATCGCAAATTCGCAGGAGGCTCCGTCCACCACGCGCGACCAACTCGAGATCGCGCACTCCCCCGCCCCGTGTATGGACACGGAAGAGTTCCCGTTGATCGAAGCCCGTGCATCGAGCAACAACGTCGCGCGCGCGCTGATGGGACTCTCCGTTCGTTTCAAAGCCGAGGACGACGACGGATGGTACGAAACATCGTTCCGCTCACCCGCGGGCGCGACGTTTCAAACAGCTCTTCCCAAGCCACAACCCGAGGCTTCACGGGTCGTTTACTACTTCGCGGTCGGGGACCGGCAGTCTCAGGAGTACCTGGTTCCGGTGTTGACTGGCGGTTGCCCGGGAGCTCGCACTGCGGCTTCGGCGCTCACTGACGGGATCCGAGTCCGGCGCACGTCACCGGGTCAAACCGAGATCCCGACGGGATTTAGCGCCGACGGGATCAGCGCCGGCGGGTCGATGTCGGGCGCCACGCTCGGTATCGTCGCCGCAGCGGCCGGTGGTGCAGCTGTCGCTGCCCTCGTGATATCGGGTGAGGAGGCACCCCCGGGAAACGGCGGCGGCAATCCCGGCAATCCCGGCAATCCCGAAGCAATCCGTGCCTGCTTCACTCCGGACCCCATCCCGAACATCGATTCGGGAGATACGATTCTCTTCGACGCATCTTGCACCACGCCGTCAACGGTCACGACGTATCAATGGGACTTCGGTGATGGGACAACAGCACAAGGCTCGAACGTCGAGCACCTTTTTACTCCAGGCAGTGTCTACACCGTGACCCTGACCGCGAGCGATCTCTCACGCTCTGACACCACCTCGCGGGTGGTGCAAGTGATCGCCACGCCGAGCGGGTGTTTCATTACCAATCCTGACCCACCTCGCATCGGGGCCAACGAATCCATCAATTTCAACGCAGAATGCTCGACCGGCGATCGAGACGGAGGTGCGACCGAGATCACCCTATACGAGTGGGACTTCGGCGACGGCCGCCCAGGAGCGGAAGGGGTGTTCGTCTCACGCCAGTTCCCTCAGCCGGATGTCTACGGCGTGCGGTTGACGATCACCAACGCGGACGGCCGCCAGGGTACCAACACCCAATTCGTCGTGGTCGAATCTCAAGCGACCGCGTCGACTCAGGAGCGTTCCCAGCGGGCGAGCGAGCTCGTCATGATCAGCAAGCTCGAGTTTCCTGAGGGTGGAGAGGACGTCCGCGCCCAACTCTCGGTGAACGATAGCGGCGCGATCACGACAACGGCAACGCAACAGCTACGACTCCGCACACGGGCTGGGGAGAACATCGTTGAGGGCCGACTGCTTTCCGAGGCCGGTGGCCCGGGACTTTGGCGACTCGATTTCAGCGGAGCTCCGAGCTTCGCGGGCGGAAGCCTGCGCATCGACAATGGCCAAATCCTCACGCGCGACAGCCATAGCGTCGTGTTCCGCCTGACGGGCAAGCCGGGCCCGTTCGTCCGCTTCCGCTTCCGCGTCAACTGATCTGACCGGAAAGTAAAAGGGTGTCAGGTACCTTTCTGTGACGCGCTTCACGCAAAAAGGCACCTGACACTGAGGCATCCCCACAAAAGCAAAGTCGTCTTCATGCCCGTGCCCGCGTGCGTGCCCGTGCCCGACTGAAGATACTGGCAGGGCGCCTCAGAGAACGGTAAAGCTCGGTTGGGTTTTCGTGGATTCGTACGTCGCTCGGTTGGGTTTTCGTGGATTCGTACGGCTTTAAACCGGGCACGGGCACGCACGCGGGCACGGGCACGATACGTTGCGACTTCGAGCATTTCAGAGGCGGCAGGTGAGGCCGGCCTCATCAAGGACTGTCCAGGACTGCCCTTACCTGACACCTTTTTTAGATCCGCACGTTGGACACTTTCTCGTCTGATAGGGCTGGCGCCCAGCCGGTGGCTTAGCTCGTCCGGACGAGCTTCGCATCGAAAACTATCTGCGTCGAATAGCAAAGGTTAGTAGGGCGATCCGCAAACGGGTCTTGCACTCGCGAACCCGCTGGAGTTTCCCGTCTGATAGATCCGGCACCAGCCGGGGGCCCAGCTGACCGGAAACTAGATTCGCGCATCGTCGCAATAAAGGCTAACGCGCGGCAGAAAAGAAATCAGGACCGACAGAAATCTCAGGTGTGACAGGAAAACAAAAGCCGTAAGTCTCGCGCAGCTAGGCGCTACGCCACTCCACGATGGCGACGTCGCTCAGCGAGATGGACCTGCCGGGCTCTAGTCGCGTCGCGCGCTCGCGGGCCTCGTCATCGAAGATGCCATTCGAGCTCGCCGTGTCGATCGCGTACAAAACACCTGCGATCTCGATAATGAGGATGTGCACCCGCGAGACGGCCCGGTCCGAAAGGACTTTGCCGGCGTCGCAGCGGCGGGAGCGGCCGAGCAAGATTCCCGATTGAACAGTGCGTCGTCCGAGGATGACGGTCGCGGCACCACGCGATGACGTGATGAGCAACTCTCCAAACGGCGCCTCGTTCTCACCAACGAGTTCGTGGACAGCCATCTCGGGTCCGGCTACGTTGTGAACCAGGGTTGGCGACGAAGAGATAGAGGGCAGATTCTCGACTTCCCACGCTTTGTCGCTATCGGCTTCCCACTCCCGCGATTTTTCCTCGGTCTCCACCTCGTCGAGATACAGCCGGGCCGGAATCCGTGTCCAGCCCGCTTCGGGGTCTTCCGGCCAGGGCTCGTCCGCACCGCTGGTGGCGAAAACGAGCAGGACGTAGTGGCCGACATGCACGAACGCGGGCCCGTCCGATTCGAGCGCGCGCAGCCTCTTGCCTCGCTCGTCGAGAAACGCGGTCGCGGAGCGCAAGTCCAAGAGTCGATAGCGACAGGCCTGGCCAGATACGTGGGTCGGAAACACCAATAACGCGACGTGGCGCAGCGACAGGCCCGCGTCGTCTTTGAGGCGAAGGTCTGCCTTCGAATGTCGACCAATAATGGCAGTGCTCACATTGTCCGGTTTCGCTGCTAGAAACGCCGCTGCGTGGACGGCGTCCGGGCTCATCGCGAGAAGCGTCACACCGGGACGATCCGCGTGGGTTGTCAGCCATTCGCGGATTTGTGGGTAGTGCTTGATGAATTGCTCCCTGAGCGGTATGTGCGTTGTCGACGGCAAGTCATCGACGGACAGCCCAAGGATGGTTTTGTCGTCTCTCGACGGAGGCCCGGCGTCAGAGTCGTCGTTGACCCAAAAAATTCGGGACTCGTCGCTCATGGGGACCTCGGCACCTATTATGCGTGACCGGACACCCCGCCCTCAACAGACCCAAGAGCCTATAGAGCTACTGACTAGGGGGCAGACCCATACGCGCCCGGATCACGTTCATGCGGGGATCCGATCGAAGGACGTTGGCGAGCGGCATGTTGAAGAGAACTGCCAGATTCGGGTCGTGCCGTTCGAGCCACTCATCGAGAATACGAAAGACCGCATCGGTGTCATCAATGAGGACGCGACGCAGGACCCCTCGACCCCCTAGCAGCTCCGCAGGCATCGCTGCCAGGGCGACGCGAGCTTCGTCGAACCGCCCCTCGGCAGCCAGTCGGTAGAAGCGGCCAAAATCCGCGTCGAAGGCCACAGCGGTGGCAACAGATGTTTCCTTGTCTCTCGCCAGCCAGTAAACATCTGTCAGCCACTCCTGCGCGTAGGGGAAAGACGGATCGAGCTCTCGCGTTCTTTCCAGTTGCTCGATAGCCTCGTCGTATCGGTTCGCTCTGTAATAGGAAGATGCCAGCCCGCGACTAAACAGCGGAGAGGAGGGTTCGAGGGCCACCGCGCGACGGGCGTTCTCAATGGACTCGGCTTCCCGGCCTAACAAAGACAGATACAACGAATACCATTGGTACCCCTGCGCGTAGTCGGGATCGAGCGCGATCGCCGCCAGGAAATCCTCCTCGGCCCCTTCCCAATCCCAGTCGTAGGCAAAGCGAATGAATCCCAATGTGGCTCTCGGTTCGGCAAGCTCCGCATCGAGCCGAATGGCCTCGAGGGCCGTCGCTCGTGCCTGACCGATAGCGCCCGCCTGCGGGTAATCGGCGTCCACGCCATAAAACTGCGCACCCAAAAGGAAGTAGCTGTCGGCGAGTCCAGCGTAGGCGAGCGCGTAGCTCGGATCTTTTTCGCGCGCCTCCTCGAAGTACACAATGGCTTTCTTGAAGTTCCCGTTGGTTCTCTTCTCCCAAAGGTATCGTCCCCGCAAATACGACTGATACGCTTCGCTGTTCGCTGTTCCTCCGGTCGCGATCTGCTCCTGCTCCGCACCGGTTAGCTCCAGCCGCAGCGCCTGAGAGATTTCCATAGCCAACTCGTTTTGCACGGTGAGAAGGTCGTCGAGCGGGTGCTCGTATTGCTGGCCCCACAATTGAGTCCCCTTCTTCGCATCGACCAGCTCGGCCTGTACATTCAACGTATCGCCCTGCTGAACGACCCGGCCCATGAGGACGGCACCGACGCCGAGCTCTTCCCCCACGAGCTGAGGATCCACATCGTCGCCTCGATACCGGAACGCGGTACTTCGCGCCATCACCGAGAGTTGCGGCAGCTCGGACAACCGGTTGATGAGACTCTCCGCAATCCCATCGCTCAGATAGTCGACCTCGGGATCGTTGCGGCTGTTCTCGAACGGTAGGACTGCCAGAGAGGTGATGGGTTGAGCGTCACTGACAACGTCGGTCGTCGTCGGACGAAACAAGACCCAACCCACAATGAGGAGGGCGACGGCTCCGGATCCCGCGAGCCAGCGCGGGAATCCTCCCGTGGACGCCACGCGTGAGGGCGGCGGCTCGACTCCGAGCTCTTCGAACAACAGACTTCCCGTGTCGCTGTCACGTCGAAGCCGTTTCAGGTCGACGATGAGCTCTTTGACCGCCTGGTATCGATTCTCCCGGTCCTTTTCGAGCGCTTTGAAGATTATCTGCTCGAGCTCGACGGGTACCTCGGAGTTCAGCTGTCGCGGCGATATCGCCCCTCGATTGAGTATGGCGTCGTACGTCAAACCCGAAGTCGCACCTTGAAAGGGGACTCTCCCCGTCGCAAGCTCGTAGAACAATACCCCCAGCGAAAAGATGTCCGACCGAGTATCGAGCGGATCGCCACGAACTTGCTCGGGCGACATATAGACCACGGTGCCGGGCGTCGAACCATGTTCCGTGAGCTTGGCAGAAAGGGTCTCGACGTTGCTCTAGAGACCTTCCTCCATGGCGACTTGCTTTGCAAGGCCGAAGTCCATCACTTTGACGTGGCCGTCGTTCGTCAGCATGATGTTGGCGGTCTTCAAATCACGGTGGACAATCTGCTTCTTGTGAGCGGCTTCTACGGCTTCGACAATCTCGATGCTGACCTGCAGGAGCTCCGTGAGTCGCAGCGGTCCCTTGCGGAGCTTTTCCTGGACGGTCACGCCTTGGATGTACTCCATGGCGATGAACGCCTTGCCGTCGACCTCACCGATCTCGTAGATTTTGCAAATATAGGGATGGTCGAGCGCGGCGGCCGATCGCGCTTCGCGCAAAAAACGCTCGCGCGCCGTGCCATCTTCTTGTAGCGGCTCGGGCAGGAACTTCAGCGCGACCTTGCGATTGAGCGAGCTGTCTTCCGCAAGAAAGACCTCACCCATTCCCCCGCGGCCCAGGGGCTCTAGAAGCTTGAATTGATTCCAACTGTCGCGGGTTCCCGGCATTCGCTAGCTACCCCAAAAAGTCGTGCAATGCTCTCGGGGAGGATACCTGAACGCGGACGAAGGTTTCGATAGCTCGCGCCAATCCGCCACTCAGACGTTGCCGCCGGTCCAGAGTCGGCTGAACCGTACAAGCTTCTTGCCATCGAGGAAGCCGAGGTACACGCGCCGGTTGCGCCTCGCATGCCGCCACCGCTCGAGAGCGAGGGTCCGATGGCTGTTAGCTAGCAGCTAGCTCGGATCGCTTTCCCAATCGTCCTCGGTGTCGGGCTCAGTATGGGCGTCAGTATCCGTCTCGGTCTCGGTGTCGACGGTGGCATCGGACGATTCATCGTCATCCCAATCGTCTTCGTCTTCGTCTTCGTCTTCGAGGAACTCTTCTCCGATCGTCCCGGTTTCGTCGAACTCATCGTCGTTTTCATCATCATCCTCGCGGTCGACGTCCTCGGGGTTGGCGTCCTCGGGTCGATCTTCTGGGGTACCGGACGACCCATCTTCATCAGGCCGGGGCGCAAGCTCAGCGTCAGGCGGCGCCATCCTGTTCGGGTAAGCCATCGCCGGAGATTATACCAGCGCTCAATAGAGAAGATGAGCGGCCCGAAGGCGATGAAACTGAGCGAGGGCAGCCTGCTCCCGGTCGAGCATCTCTTCGACAGAAACACCCGCTTCAATCGCCTGTCGCGGTCGATCGGTACCGAGTAGCTCGTCGAGCCAATACCGCTCACCCTCACGAACCCATTGAAAATCGTCCCTATGGAGCGATCGGATCGTCGCAAGGACTGCGAGCCCCGTCCGAACCGCCTCGAACTCCCCTGGGGCCGTCAGGACGAGCTCGACACCATGGCAGCGCTCTCCCAGGTACTTCGGACGTGGCGCCGCTGCGAGAGACCGCGGGACGAAACTACTCGGGTGAAACGAGATACCGGGAAGCTTCAACGCATTGAGCGCGGCGCTAAGTCTGTCTTCGTCGATCCACGGAGCACCGATGCGCTCGAACGTCTCTTCGATGCCGCGTCCTTCTGAAACGTTCGCGCCTTCGAGCAATCCAAACGCCGGATAGGCAATCGCTGCTCGGGGTGAACGGATGTTGGGCGAGGGCGCGAACCACGAAAGCCCCGTCTCTTCCCACATCATCTCGCGGGTCCACCCACCCACGAGAACAACGTCGAGCTCGAGGCTAGCCTCCCGAAGAAGGTGAGCGAGCTCACCCACCGTCATGCCGTGCAGGAGCGGGATCGAAGCAATGCCGACGAAGGAGGTGAAGCGCGGATCGAGCACAGGTCCCTCGACACGCAGCCCGCCGTTGGGGTTCGGACGATCGAGCACGACGAACGCGACTCCAGCCTCCGCGGAGGCATCCATCGCAAGCTTCATCGTGCTGATGTAGGTATAGAAGCGAACCCCCACATCCTGGATATCGAACACGAGCACGTCGACGCGGGCGAGCATCTCGCGAGTCGGCGCCCGAATGTCCCCGTAAAGACTAAAAACGGGAATTGCACCTGACTCGTCCGACGCCACCTCGCTCCCGGCTGCCGCGTCACCCTTGAAACCGTGCTCCGGAGAAAACATCGCCACCACGTTGAGCGAAAGCTCGTCCCGAAGAACGGAAAGCGTCGAGGTCCCGTCAAGAGCCTGTCCGGTATGGTTGGTGACGAGACCAACACGCTTTCCCCGAAGACCCGCGAGCCGCTCGGGCTCCGCCCGAACAACATCAACTCCCGGCGTCACGGCCGGTGCAGGACTCTGGCTCGAGTAAGATTGTAGGGCGCAGGCAACAACGGTGCTAAGAAGATTCACCGCGACCCGTATGCCCTATTCCGTCCAACCACGACCTCACACGGGAACAACCCACCCGAACTTGTCCTCGGCAACACCGTGCCGGATGTCGGTGAGTCGCTTCAGGAGAGCCGGGCCGACCGTCCTCTCTTCATCGGGCCGAAGTCGCATCACTCCCTCGTGGCTGCCGATCTCGATGACGGGGGAGACTGTGGCCGCCGTCCCCGCGCCGAAGACTTCGTCCAGTTTGCCCGTGTCGTAGGCTTTTTGGACTTCCTCAATCGAGACGCGACGCGCCTGCACCTCGATATCCATATCGTCCAGGAGCTTGATCACGCTATCGCGAGTCACGCCGCGAAGAATCGTCCCCGACAGCTCCGGTGTCACCGCGACCCCATCGATGATGAAAAAGACATTCATCGTGCCGCACTCTTCGACGTAGCGATGCTCATTGCCGTCGAGCCACAGGACATTGTGGTAGCCGTTCTCCTTGGCCTCTTCCGCGGCGTAGTAGCTCGCGGCGTAGTTCCCGGCGGTCTTCGCCTCGCCCGTCCCGCCAGGCGCGGCGCGGATGAACTCGCGAGTAACCCACAGCTTGACTGGCTCAGAGTAGTAGTTGCCGACGGGACACGTAAAGATTACGAACTTGTACGCGCCAGACGGTTGCACGCCGATGAAGTCATCGTTCGCGAACATCAACGGTCGGATATAGAGCGAGCTGTCTTCCTGCGTCGGGATCCAGTCAACGTCGATGCGAACCAGTTCTTTCAATCCGTCGAGAAACAGAGATTCAGGGATAGCCGGCATGACCATTCGCTCGGCGGAGCGGTTCATGCGCTCGAAGTTTTCACGCGGACGGAACAAGACGGGTTTGCCGTCGGCGTTTCGATACGCTTTCATACCCTCGAAGATCGACTGACCATAATGAAGTGTCGTCGTCGCCGGAGTGAGCTGAAACGCTCCGTAGGGCACAATCTCGGGCGATTGCCACGCGCCGTCGCGATAGTCCGCCACGAGCATGTGGTCACTGAACACTCTACCAAATGCAATGTTGTCGAAGTCCACCTCCGACAAGCGAGACGCCGTCGTCCGCGTCACTTTGATTTCGCCAACCGTAGCCATGATCCCTCGTCTCTTCTAAATTGTTTGCTTACAATGCCTTCGGCCCCTTCTTCTGCCTAACGTTATTGTACTCCGATCTGAGCGGCGTGAACTCCCCGCCTGGTTTGCCGAGCGTTCGGTAAGTCGCGCGTTGAATCGCCCGGCGTTTCCCTATATAAACACTGCCCTGAATAAATGTCTCGTCTCGTGTGCCTTAGATGAACCTCCCCAGCTGAGATCCTGATGACCCAAAAAGACGACGTTCTAGAAACACTGCATCTACCGGAGATGACCCCGATCGGGCTCGTGCGGCAATTCGGCCCCGGGCTCATCCTCATGATGACCGGCATCGGGACGAGTCACTTGGTGACAGCGCCCGTTGCGGGCGGACGCTTCGAGTTCGCTCTTTTGTGGGCGATTCCGGTCGCCTACATTTTCAAGTACTACGGCTTCGAGATGGCGTTTCGCTTTACCAACGCCACCGGCCGCAGCATGCTCGACGCGTATTCCACCGCGAAGTGGAAGTGGCCGCTTTGGTACGTGCTGTTAACGACCTTGATGCAATGCGCGATTGGACAAGCGGGACGGCTCACCGCGGCGGCCGCGGTCGTCTACTATTTCGTGCTCCACTACTTCGGCGCCGATCTTCCCGCGTACTGGTTCGCGATGGCCGTCGGCGTGACGTCCGTCGTGATCATTCTGACGGGGCGCTACCACATGGTGGAGCTGGTCACCAAGATTTGCGCTGGGCTCTTACTCGTGTCCACCGTCGGCGTCTATTTCTACGAGCCGGCACCCTTGTCGGGAATGGCGCATTTTTTCATGTTCGAAGTGCCTCAGGGCTCGTGGCTCATCCTCGCAGCCTTCTTAGGACTGTTGCCAACCGGCATCGACGTGTCCCTTCAAGCCTCCGAGTGGGGCAAGGCGAAGAAGGCGGGAATGGGCAAGATCCGTGACCACCTCGAAGCGACGGGCCTGGCACCGAAGTTCACTGCCTGGGGCTCCAAGAAAGAGGACCTCTCGGTCGACACATCAAAGCTTCCCCCGCACGCCCTCGAGTATTGCCGTCGCTGGTTCCGGATCGGGCTGTGGGATTTTCGCTTCGGCCACGTCATCTCGTTCATCATCGCCGTCATCTTTCTGCTGCTCGCCGCCGTGTGGATCTATCCGAGTGAAGTGGAAGGGCGAGCCGTCATTGGCCAGATCGCCCAGATCTTCACCGACAGCGTCGGCCCCGGGATGATGTTCGTATTTCTCCTGGGCGCACTCGCCGCAACGTTCTCGACCGCGTTCAACTACTTCGATGGCTGGCCACGCGTCGTGGCCGCGTGCTGCCGCAATCTATTCCACGCGACAGCAAAGCTCAGTGGAACCGCACGCGAAGAACTTACCGAGGAGCACCGAAAGACGTGGTTCTCCGAGTTCAACATTTATCGCATCACCATGTTTTATTCACTGATCGCTTCCGTCGCGATCATCGCAGGCGTTCCGCGTCCGGTATGGTTGGTGCTCGTCGCGTCAGCACTCGCCTTCTTCGTCGCACCCGTAATTTACGCGCTGAACCTGTACTACTGCTTCACCGTCATCCCAAAAACAGATACTCATTTCTATCCGCGGCCGTACGACACCTTGTTCGGCGGGATAAGCCTCATCGTGTTCACTGGGCTAACGGCGATCTTGATCGCGGCGCGGGTGTTCGGGATTCAGCTCTTCGGCGGGTGAGACCCTCATGACGGTGCACGTCATGACACCCTTGCGTGTGCTTTCGGCTTTGATGCTCTCGTGCGTCACCGCTTGTGGGAGCGGTGGGCGGCCGTCCGGAGACGCTTCATCGGAGCAGCGGCCGAACATTCTCTTAATCGTCGCGGACGACATGGGCTACACCGACCTCGGTGCGTGGGGTAGCGAAATCCGAACGCCGAACCTGGACGCCCTGGCGCTCGGCGGTGTGCGCTTCGCCAACTTCCATACAGCGCCGATCTGCGCGCCGACGAGAGCGATGCTCATGTCCGGCACGACGAACCACCAGGCCGGCGTTGGCTCCATGCACATCAAGCGTGCCTACGACATCGGTCGCGAGCTCGGACCCGAACTACTCGGATACGGCCAGCCGGGCTACGAGTCGCATTTGAGCGCTCGTGTTGCGGCGCTTCCGGAGCTGATGCAAGACGCCGGCTACCAAACGTACATGACGGGCAAGTGGGATCTCGGGCGAGCACTCGACGAAACACACATGCCCGCTGGCCGAGGCTTCGAATCGTCGTTCATCTTGACGACGGGGTCGGCCAATCACTTGGGCACCCCGAATCGTGACGCTAGCGGCATCGTAAAACGCGTAGATCCGAATCCATATCGCAGCAACGGTACGGTAGTTACTGAGCTACCGGAGGACTTCTTTTCCACCCAGGTATTTACCGACAAACTAATCGCGTCCATCGACTCAAATCTCGAAGACGGTCGACCCTTCTTCGCGTGGCTTTCGTACACCGCGCCACATTGGCCGCTACAAGTCCCCGACGATTGGCGGGACCGGTACGACGGAAGCTACGAGCAAGGCTACGACGTCCTTCGCCAGCGTCGAGTCGGTCGAGCGACCGAGCTCGGGATCTTGGCCGATGATTTCGACCTTGCAGGGTATCGGTCTGAGGCGACGCCGTGGAACGAGCTCGACGAAAACGCACGCGCCTACGAAAGCCGGACCATGGAGCTCTACGCAGCTATGGTGGAGAACATGGATCATCACGTTGGACGGCTGGTCCAGTATTTACGCGACGCAGGAGCGCTCGACCGTACCGTGATCCTTTTCATGTCGGACAACGGCGCTGCCGCCGGCGGGCCGTATTCCTTCGACAGCGCCGACAACAGTCTCGACAACATGGGTCGGTGGAATTCTTGGGTGAACCCGACTCGCGGTTGGGCCGAAGCCAGCACCGCACCGTACCGAGGCGTCAAAGGAAGCCTAGCTCGAGGCGGAACGATGGCCGCCGCTTTTGTGCATCATGGCGCTGTCACCAAGCCAGGCTCGATCGATCGTGGGTACCTGACCGTCATGGACGTCGTGCCCACTCTGCTGGACGTCGCGGGCATCGACCCACCACAGGGCCGATTTCAGGGTCGTGACGTCGTACCGATGCGCGGCAAATCATTCTGGAGCCGCGTCGAGGGGGATGACACGCACGTTCACCACCCCGACGAACCCATCGGCTGGGAGCTTCATGGAAACCGTGCCCTGGTTCGCGGTGAATGGAAAATCCTCATGCCCGCCGCCACCGGTCGGTGGGAGCTGTTCAATCTAGAGCAAGACCCGGGTGAGACCAAGGACCTAGCCGAACAACACCCCGAGCTGCTGGGCGAGCTCACTGACGCGTGGGATCGCTACGCTGCCGAAACCGGCGTGGCCGTGCCGTAAGAGCTACACCACGGAGGCACAGAGGCGCGGAGGGTTCACGGAGAAAAAGACGGTCATTCTCCGTGCGACCTCTGTGACTCTGTGACTCTGTGCCTCCGTGGTGAACGGACCGTGAGCTGGTTCCGGTCTCCTGGGCTTGCGTTCGCCGAGACTTTGCACTAAATTACGTCTGTCTAAAACGGTTGCCGTTCCGTCTCACACTAAACTCAAGACTCGATAAGACGTAGACTATGCGTTGCGTCGTTCGTCGAGGTGCCGAGGCGAAAGGCCCCCGCTAGAGGCATCGAACGTGGACTACGACTTCGTGTCCCGCCGTGTTGGACGCGCTGTACCAAGCACCTCCGTCACCGTAGCCCTTCTCGAAGACAATGTTCCCGTGGCGTACGGGATCGTGCGGGACCTTTCCGAGGTCGGCGCGTGCATCATGACCGACATCCTACTCAAGCCGGGCGCTAACTTTCAGTTCCGAATGAGTTTTTTCGGCGGCGAAATCCTGGAAGTCACGGCGCGCGTCATTTGGAGCGAATCGCCGCGACCCGGTACCGCCTCGGAGATCCCTCACGGGCTCGAGTTTACCGATATCCGTGAATCTCACCTCACGAACCTGAGAGATATCTTGGAGACCGGAGCGTTCGGTGTCAAGAACGCGCAGTGAGATCTCGCCTTTACCTCATCCACAAGCGCCCCACGAGCGCACTGAACCCTATCGCTAGTGGACCGTAACAGATATTCGTTGCGCAAATCGCGAGGCCATTTTGGGGGCTGGCAAGGCGGGATGACGACGGTATATCTAGATATTTGCCACTTCGTGCAGCGAGTTTGTCGAGCGGAGGGCAAGGCCGAAGGCCGAACTGCAACCAATGCTCGCAACGCAGCCAGCGCGCAAAAGGGCCTGCGATTTTGGCAAAGAATATCTGTTACAGTCCACTGGTGCGATCCGCGGCGCGAGCGGTCACTCCTCAGCGCGGGGGCGGACCTCGACGTCCGTAATAGCCTTCATCACGGCGTCGTGGAACAGGGGGCGGGTCTCATACAGCTTTCGATTTTCGCGAGTCGGGTGAACTCGGTTCGTCAGAAGAATCGCGAAGAGCTCGCGTTCGGGGTCGACCCAGATAGAGGTTCCGGTGAAGCCGGTATGGCCGAACGATGATGCGGAAAAAAATTTCCCCGAGGAGCTTTTCCCGGAAGGCGTATCCCAGCCGAGCGCTCGACTACTCCCGTCAACGAGCTCTGCTCGCGCGGTGAACAAATCGATCGTCGCTCCATTCAACACGCGGTGGCCATTGTAAGTGCCACCATTGAGGATCATCTGCACGAACGGAGCGAGGCTCCGCGCAGTGGAAAACAGCCCCGCGTGAGGCGCAACGCCTCCGAACCCGTACGCATTCTCATCGTGAACTTCTCCGTGGACGAGGCGGCCGCGCCACCGATCTTTCTCGGTCGGCGCAATGCGGGAGCGCAGAGATGCCGGCGGTCGGAATAGTGTTTCGTCCATCCCCAGCGGTTGAAAGATCTCTTCGTTGGCCAGAACGTCTAGCGGCTTGCCGGTGATTCGCTCCAGAATCTCGCCCAACAAGAAGATCCCGAGATCCGAATACACCATCTTCGAACGGGGTTCGTAGTCGAGTGGGATTTCGTAAATCGTTTGAAGGTAGCCCTGTCGCGCGGCCTCGAGCGGCTGGCCCTCGAACTTCTTGTAGAGCTCCGTCCACCATAGGAGTCCACCTGAATGCGCGAGCAGATCTTTGACGAGAACGGTCTCCTTTCCACCTCCGCTGAACTCCGGAATGTACTCGCTAACTGGGCTCTCGAGATCCAGGAGATCGCGTTCGTAGAGAATCATCGAGAGTGTCGTGGTGACGATCACTTTGGTGAGCGACGCAAGATCGTACATCGTGTCCCGTTGAACGCGTTCGGCATCCTCGTCGTAGCTCATGCGCCCGAGAGGCTCTTCGACGACGACACGTCCTCGCCTCGCGACCAGCACGACGGCACCTGGTGTCGCTCCGTCTTCGATAGCGCGACGTACCAGATCCACGGCGTCGTCCAAGCCCCGTTTCGAGAGATCGACTTTTTTTGGATTTTCCAATTGTTCGAGTTTCATACCGTCCGCAACAACCTGAAGACCGTGTCCCCGAGCATACTCCTCGGAGAGACGAACCGGAAGCCGACCGTTCACGTGGAACTCACCAAATAGCGCTTGCGCAAGCGCGCGCTGCGACGGCGGCGCAAAATCATAGGTTGCTATCAACGTGCCGACTTCGGGAAATTCATCGAGCGCGTACGGAGCTCCCAAACCCGCAAAAATCACACGAGTTCCGTGCCGCGCGAGCTCGTTCAACACTTCGGCCATGGCGGCACCTTGTTCACCCCGGCCGAGCAAGTCACGCGATTGCGCGTAGCTCGCGACCACGACGATCTCGCCAGGTTCCGGAACGATCCTCGAGGCCATCGTTTCGGCGGTCCCGGGCGTGACGCGAATGCGACGCACCCGGCGCGCTCGCCGCATCAGCTCGTCCGCCAGGATATCCGGGGCTGATATCCGGTCCCCGGCAAAACGGTAGTCAACCAGCAACAGGTCCGCCGGCTCCGCGCTGCTCAGCGGAACCAGCGTATCCCGGTTGCGAACCAAGGTCACCGCCTGTCGAGCGATCGCCTCGATGCGCGTCTGTGTCAACGGAGCCTTCACGATGCGCGACACTGCCGCCACGTCCACGGTGCGTTTTCGATGGAGCTCGAGCCGCGCCTTGGCTTGAAGGATACGACGTACGGATTCATCGATCCGCTCCTCCGGAATCTCTCCGCGGCGAACAGCTCGCAAGAGGGAGCGATAGGTCACGAGTGGGTCCGGCGGCACAAGAAGCATATCGACACCGGCTCGCACGGCGGCTACGACGACTTCGCCATCCCACGCGCCTTGTCGAGCCGCGCCCATTTCCAGAGCATCGCTAACAATGAGCCCTTCGAACCCCAATTCGCCGCGCAACACCTCTTGGAGAATTTCCTTCGAGATCGTCGCCGGCTGATCGACAGGTCCTCCCAGCGCCGGTACCGCGAGGTGCGCCGGCATGACGGCGGCGACTCCAGCATCCACCGCGGCTCGAAACGGTACCAGCTCGACGTTTCGAAGACGCTCGCGGTCGGCGCGAACGACCGGCAGGCTGACATGCGAATCGATCTTGGTAGCACCGTGACCGGGAAAGTGTTTTGCTGTCGTCAACACACCGCGTTTTTGCGCTCGCTCGATAAAGGTGGCGCCCAAACGCGCCGCGACCTCTGGGTCGCTACCGAACGAGCGCGTGCTGATCACCGTGTTAGCTGGATTGGTGAGCAGATCCAAGACCGGGTTCAACAACAAATGAATGCCGAGCGCACGAGCTTCTCTCGCAGTCACTTCGGCCTGGAACTCGATGTCGTCTTCCGACGCACCCGCCCCCATCGCCATGGCCTTGGGAAAACGGCTCGCGCCCTCGACCCGCATCGCCGGACCCCATTCGTAGTCCGATGCCATGAGAAGCGGCAGACGCGCCGCTTCTTGCAACCGGTTGGTGAGCGACGCCGTCTCGAGAGGATCACCTTTGAAAAACACCACGCCGCCGATTTGACCTTCACGAGCGGCTCGCAGCAGCTCTTGGATAGACTCGTCCGACTCGTTGGCGAAAACCCCGTCGCTTCGCGGGTAGACCATTTGGCCGATTTTTTCCTCGAGAGTGAGCGAGGCCAGCGTTTTGTCGACCCACGAGGCGGCGGCGACCTCGGGCGATTCACCGCGCATCGACTCTAGGCGACCCGCGCAGCCCACGCTCAGTGTTAGGAGGAGCACGAATGCATTGCGTTTCATATATCGCCAATCCTACTTACAATAGGCAGGCTTATGAAACAGCTGATTGTGACCGCTGATGATTTTGGGCTGTCCCCGGGTGTGGTCGACGGGATCGTCGATGCCCACGATCGCGGGATCGTCACCGCCACATCGCTCATGGTCAACGCACCCGCGGCGGACGAGGCCTTCTCCTGGGCACGAGAGCATCACTCGCTCGGGGTAGGACTCCATTTCGTCCTCACGTTCGGTCGACCCGTCGGGCCCGCATGGCCCCTCGGCGACCTCGTCGACGACAACGGTGACTTTCTGAGAGCGGAGAGCGGGGCCCACGCGAAAGCGAGCCAAAGTCAGGTCGCCGCCGAGTTGAGGGCACAGCTCGAGCGTTTCGAAGCGCACGTGGGCCGCCCGCCGACCCACATTGACGGCCACCACCACGTTCACGCCATCCCCGGTATCCTGAACACGGTGATCGAAGCCGCCCGACGGCACCGGATTCCGGTCCGTTCTCCGGATGAGGCGACGCTCGGGCGCCTGCGGGCGATTGGAGTTGCCTCGCCGGACACGTTCGTGGACACGTTTTACGGCGAGGACAACGTGAGCGTCGACAAGCTGGTCGAGATTCTTGACGAGCTTCCGGAGGGCACAACGGAGCTCATGTGCCATCCAGCCACGGAAGACGCGGTCCTGGAGTCGTTGAGTAGCTACACAGGGGCTCGATACAAAGAGCACCAGACGCTGGTGTCAGCGGTGGTGCAGCAGGCGTTGTCGGAGCGGGAGATTGAATTGGTGGCGAGTTTGCAGAGTTAGCAGCGTGCGGGGCGATTTCAGCTGACCGGTTCGGTTCGGTTCGGTTCGGTTCGGGAACGGGAACGGGAACGGGAACGGTGGGTCGTATCTTGATATATTGTGCAGTCTTGCGGGGCGATACAGAGTTATCACCCACATCGATAGGAGAAGAGGACAGAAATGGGAAAAGCTCTCGAGGGCGTGCGCATCCTGGATATGACTCACGTGCAGTCGGGGCCCACCTGCACGCAGATTTTGGCGTGGTTCGGCGCTGACGTTATCAAGGTCGAGCGGCCGGGCGCCGGGGACGCGACACGTGGCCAGCTGCGCGACATACCAGACGTCGACAGCCTGTATTTCACGATGCTCAACGCCAACAAACGCAGCGTCACCCTGAACCCCAAGACCGAGGCAGGCAACAAGATCTTCGCCAAGCTGATCGAAGCGTGCGACGTACTCGTTGAGAACTTTGCGCCCGGCGCGATCGATCGCATGGGTTTCCCCTGGGAGAAGATCCAAGAACTGAACCCACGCATGATTTACGCCTCCGTCAAAGGGTTCGGCCCGGGACCGTTTGAAGACTGCAAGGTTTACGAGAACGTCGCGCAATGCACGGGCGGCGCGGCCTCGACCACCGGCGAGATCGATCGTGTTCCCATCGTAACCGGAGCGCAGATCGGCGACTCCGGCACCGGCATTCATCTCGTGGCAGGCATCCTCGCAGCTTTGTTGCACCGCGAAAAAAGCGGCAAGGGTCAGCGGGTGGAGTGCGCCATGCAAGACGCGGTGCTCAACCTGTGTCGCGTGAAACTACGCGACCAGCAGCGGCTCGCGCATGGCCCACTCAAAGAGTATCCGCAGTATCCGAACGGCAAGTTCGGCGACGCGGTTCCCCGTGCCGGCAACGCCTCGGGTGGCGGTCAGCCGGGCTGGATCGTCAAGTGCAAGGGTTGGGAGACCGATCCGGACGCCTACATCTACGTCATCACCCAGGCAGCCGCGTTCGCTGGGCTGGCCAAGGCGATGGGTCGCGAGGACTGGCTCGAAGATCCCGAATGGAACACTCCCGCGGCGCGTCTTCCCAAGCTCGACAAGATGTTCGACGAAATCGAGAAATGGACGATGACCAAGGACAAACGCGACGTCATGAGTATCCTCAACCCGCTGAATGTACCGTGCGGGCCGATCCTGTCTATGAAAGAGCTCGCCGAGGAAGAATCTCTGCGCGAGTCCGGCACGATCGTCGAAGTGGACCACCCCGAGCGAGGCAAATATTTGACGGTCGGCAACCCGATCAAACTATCCGATTCACCGGCCGACGTTCAGCGCTCACCGCTTTTGGGTGAGCACACCGACGAGATCCTCAAGAATGTCCTCGGCCTCGACGACAACGAGATTGCTGCCGCGCGCGAGCAAGGCGCGATCTGAGAACGCGATGGCGAAATACAACGTTTTGATTCTCGGCGCCTCCTACGGCTCGCTCTTCAGCACGAAGTTGCTGCTGGCGGGACACTCCGCCACGTTGGTTTGCACCAAGCCGACGGCTGAGCTCATCAACCGCGACGGAACCGTCGTGCGTTTCCCCATCCGCGGCCGCGAGACCCCGGTGGCGATCTCCTCCCAAGGGCTCGAGGGTAAAGTGCTTGCGAGCACGCCCGACGACGTCCAGCCGGGCGATTTCGATCTCATCGTGCTCGGCATGCAAGAGGCCCAGTATGGCGCCGACGGTGTCCGGGAGCTCATGGGGCGTATCGAGGCGGCGAAGATACCGTGTCTCGCGATCATGAACATGCCCCCCCTGCCCTACCTCGAGCGCATTCCTGGCCTATCCGTCGAGCCGTTGAAGCAGTGCTATGCCGATGCGAGCGTTTGGGACGGTTTCGAGCCCGGGCTCGTCACCCTCGCGAGTCCCGACCCGCAAGCGTTTCGCCCACCGGACGAGGCGAAGAACGTCTTACAAGTGGGCCTGCCGACCAATTTCAAAGCAGCACGGTTCGAATCCGACGAGCACACGAGCCTGATGCGCCATCTGGAACGCGACATCGACGCCATCCGGTTCGACCCTGGCGACGGCGCGATCGAGATCCCTGTCAAGCTCAAGGTTCACGAATCCGTCTTCGTCCCTCTCGCGAAATGGCCCATGCTCATGACCGGCAACTACCGCTGCATTCAGCGCGACGACATGATCCCGATCCAAG
>CAMYKY010000097.1 GCA_947259165.1 uncultured Acidobacteriota bacterium
TCGGTACCGACATCGGACCTCGCGAAAACAATGTTCCCGTTCTTGAAGTAGACGCGCTTCGTCGCCCCGCCGTGAGCCAGATGCAACACACCGCTCTGGCGGCGCGAGCGAAAATCTTGCAGGACTTGCGTCAGTCCGGCTCGCTCTAGTGTCCCCTCCAATGCAAATGCTCCTTCTCCGGCGGCTACTGACGGGTGCCTGCGCCATGGATAGGCGTCCCGTCTCGGTCAAGGGCTTAGAATTGTGTCCCAGGTCATGGAGTTGTGTCAAGTCGAATACGGATAACGTTCAATGTGAAATGACGCGAAAGAGCCTAGGCGCGACTTGATCGTGTGGCTAGCCTATTTACTGTCCATCGAGACGACCCCGTCCCAACCGGCGGGAGGCTTGCGTTGATGTTGCAAGATAAACGATGTCAGGAAATCCTTGCCGTGGTCCCAGTGAGGGACTTCGTGTAGACCAGCGAAAGCCTCATCCCAGTCGCCGGCAATGAACTGGTCGAGTGCCGCCTCGTATTGACGGACCCCTTCGGCGGTCAGCACCTGGGTCTCGACGACGTTCGGCAAGAGCTCACTGACCGTGACCGGCAGAGCCATACCGTAGGGGCGCAGCCGTGCGAGACGGCGAAACCGCACGTCTTCTTTCGAGGGGTTGTCTCGAACCCGACGTGCGGTGCCCTCGTCCACGAGGATCGGCACGCGGAGCTGCTTGGTGATGCCTTCGAGGCGCGACGCGAGGTTGACGACGGGCCCGAAGACGTCGATTTTGAATTGTCCGGCGGAGCCTAGCCGCCCCGCAACCGCCTCACCGGACGCAATGCCAATACCGCACCGAAATCCAGAAAGAGGATCGTCTTGTTTCTCAGCAGCGTCTTTGAATCGCTGACGGATCTGAACAGCCGCTCGGCACGCCTCGATCGCGCTATTGCCGCTATCGAGCGGCCAACCCCAAAAGGCGAGGGCCGCATCGCCTTGAAAATCTCCGATCACGCCCTGATGCGAGTGGATGCACTTCGTCATGACATCGAGGGCGTGAGAGACACGACGCAGCAGCCCCATCAGATCGTCCTTCGCGCGCTCGGCCTCGCGGGAGAACCCGCGAAGGTCGCAAAACAGCACCGTCACGTCGGTCTGTCTCGGTGCAAGCGCGTCCTCGCCATCCGGGCTCGAGAGAATCGGCAGCGTGACCGGAGAGAAGAATCTCCCGAGCGTGGCTTGCTGGCGCTCGAGACTCTGGAAGTCCCTCATTGCACTGAGAAGATCGGCAACGAGCTCGGTGAACTTGACGTCGGGCCTGAGATCGAGACGAGCTTCCCCTGCCTTGCCGGCGACATAAATGCCCCACCCCGCACAAGCTTTGCCCGGAACCGGAGTCACGAACGCCCAGTCCAAGGAATCGGTCATCGTGTACTCGGACCGCGCGCCGGAGGCGGTCGCGCCCCATAGGCTACGCACGCTTTGCCGACGGTCCTCGACGGCATCGAGGATGAGCTTGCGGCTCGGCTTGAATTCGCTGGTTGTCGCCTTGCGGCTGTCCCAATAGGAGACCGCGATCTTCTTCTCGTCTCCGACAACGCGTACGATCGCCGCTGCATCGGCACTCGGAATCCCCTCGAAAATCAGAAGAGCTAGCCGAGCGAAGAGCTCCTCGTCGTTGGAAGCGCGGCGGATGACGTCAGGGAGCGTTGCCAGAAGCTCGATGCGTTCGTCGGCGTCCCGGTAACGGGTTTGCTGCAGCTCCGCCATGGTATAGCCGACGACGTCGAGCGGCGTTGGATCTTCGTGAGCGACGCTGACGCGATCTTCGGCGAGAGTGAAGGTGGTCTCCCCGACGACGAAATGCTCACCGAGCTCCATAACGAATCGATCCTGCTCCTGGCCTTTGAAAAACAGTGGGTTGGTTGCGCTGTCGACGCGCGAGACTTCCAACCGCCCCTTGAGCCAGCGTACATCAGCATGATTCCGCGAGAGACTCGACTCCCAGGGGACCTCAAAAAGCTCTACGTTGGCGCGCTCGTCCTTCGTAGGGCGACGGCCGACACGCACCGGGCGATCGGGTCGCAGGCGACAGCGACGCTCGTCTGATTCCGGACCGCGGGCGATGAGGCGTGGCATGTCAAAGATCGAGCTCGACGAGATCGCTCCGTGACGGCGCGACCGAGCGCTCGTGAATGACGCGGTACAGGAGTGCCCACAGGACCAGGATCAAAAGAAAGGCGACCCCGGCGGCGATCCAACCGAGTGTGCCGAATTGCGCGCCGAGCTGGGTGATCGGTGACATCGCCTCGACGCGATCGTGCTCGACAATCGTCGCCCAATCCGGGTTGTCTTGGAAGCTCACAAAGGCCGCAAGATAGGCAAGACCGCCCCTCAGTGGATCGGGATAGGCGTCGGTGAACCCTTCCGGAGTGCTCAAGAGCGTTTGGACCGCCGCGCGCTCGAAGTACTCCGCGCGACCGACCGGCGGTTCCGGGGCGTCGCCCGAGGGACACGGATGGCGCACCAGCTGACCGCGGTTGAGCAGGACCGCAAAGCGAGTCGGGCATCCGCTCGACGAGCGCGGCCCCTCCGCCTCTTCGAGCCACGCGTTGAACGTCTTGAGATGCAGCGTTGCCATCAGGACCCCTATCGTCTTTGATCCTGAGACAATCGGACTGGCGACACTAACGAGGATTGGGTTGCCGGACGCGGTGCTCTCGAACGCCAGCGTCAAACCGGTTTCGGAGCGCGGGGTCGCGATGTTCGGAGCTTGATCGCGTGGGATGTCTTCGTTGCCGGTAAACCACTCCCGATACGCATAGCGTGCTCCGACGACGCCCTCGTCGAAAGGAGCCCGGGCGAGCACGACAGCGTTCGTGTCGCTGACGACCCAATTGTGAAAAAAGCGATCTCGGTAGGTTTCGTAAAGCGCGTCAGTATACGCTTGGAGAGACTGCGAGCTCCGCATCGCAACGAGACGATGTAGCTCGGGTTGTTCTGATTCGCGACTGACGCGTCGTTCGACCGCCGATAGATTGCGATCGACGACCGCGGAGATGAGCTGTCCGTATCCCACCGCGCCTTCGAGGTTTTGACGTATTAGGGTGTCTCTCGCTTGCGACTCCGCCTGATACCACGCCCAAACACCGACCCCCGCCATGGCGAGAACGAGCGCTAGCGGTCCCAGAAGGCCGAAGACGACGAGGGGTCTTTGGGTACGCCGCTTCTCGCGAGCCGAAAGTGCTTCCAGAACTTGCTGCACGTTTTCGTAGCGTTTGTCGGGGTCTTTTTCGAGGCACTGGTCGAGGATCTCGCCGAGGGCGCGGTCCACGCCGTCAACGCCGTGGTGTGCAGTTGGTGAGTCCGATTCGTCGATGAGCTTCTTGTAGCGTTCGATTCGCTCCCGCGTTGATCGGCTGGTCCGGAGCTCCTCCGTCGCTCTGCCGCCCGAGTAAGGCGGCGCGCCCGTCAGCATCGTGTACACGAGCGCACCGAGCGAGTAGATATCGGAGCGCACGTCGGGACGCGCGCCTGGTGCTGCTTGTTCGGGCGCCATGTAAAAAAGTGTGCCGACGGCGGGGCCTGCCTCGCTACTCAGGCGCGCTTGCCCGAAATCTGCCAGTCGGATTTGATTGTGGTCGTCGAGGAGCACGTTTGCCGGTTTCAGGTCGCAATGAAGAATCGCTTTGCCGTGCAAGTAGACGAGCGCTTCCGCAACCTCGCGAAACACGGCGATGGTGTCCTTCGTGGAAAGCGTGCGTCCGCCCAGCCGATCGGCGAGTGAGCCTCCGGGAAGGTACTCCATTACGTAGTACGGTGGCTCGGCGTCCCACCCGACTTGAAGGAGGTGAACGACGCGTCGCTCCCCAAGCACTTCGACCAGTTTTCCGACCTCTCTTTTGAGAAGAGGCCAATCGAGCCCTTTGTAGCGTGAGAAGAATTTGATCGCGACTTCGCGTCCCGTATTCTTTTGAATCGCTAGCCAGACCTCGCCGAAGGAGCCCGCGCCTAGGCGGCGTTTCACATCGTAGCCGGGGACCTCGGGCTCGGGGAGCTCCGCGCTGCGATCTTGTGAGCGCGCGCGCTTGGTCTCGTCCTGAACGACGGTCTGCTCGACATCCGGTTCAGTTTTGCCGTCCTCACCCATCGCGGGCTGATTCTACGACAAGATCGTTCCCACGGGGGGACCGCGATTCAACCTCTGCCTGTGCTACGATTTCGCGGTCGGAGCAGACACCACCATGGCCAAAGAAATCCGCAGCTTCGACTATGTCAATCATCCATACGAGAGAGTGCGTGACGCTCTGACGAGCGACGCGCCTTCCGTGTTCCGTTCAGCAACACAGGCTGCGGCGTCGCGCACGCAATCTGTTGCGGCGGCGTTGCACATCGACATCGCGGGGCTCCAGGTGCCGAAGGACATCGACATCGTGGTCAAAGACATTGCGGAGGACGAAAGCAGGGTGCGGTCAGGCCCTCGAACGCGGCTGGCGATCGAATGGGTGGCAGCGAAATCACCGGGAATGTTCCCGTTGATGAAGGCCGAGCTCTCGGTGTAACCACTCACCGCGGCAGAAACCCAACTCGACTTCGCGGGCAACTACGATCCGCCTCTCGGCTGGCTCGGCAGTGCCGTGGACGCCGTCGCTGGGTACAAAATCGCGGAGGCTTCGGTCCACCGTTTCGTGGGGCAAGTCGCCGCGTATCTGAGGACGAGACTCACGAGCTCTGACTGAGCCGCGACCGAGTCTTGTTCTGAGCTCCCAACACGGCATGCCTGATATGATGCCGCGATAAAGCGAGGGGGTTGCTCATGAGCCATTCACGCCGTCGGTTTCTTCGACACTCCGCCATGGCCGTCGCCGGAGTCGGCGCCGCGCGCCTCGGACGCGCAGCCCAGCCCAGTGACAAAATCAATATCGGTGTCATCGGGTGCAAGGGGATGGGTTTCGCTGACCTCAGCTCCCTGCTCAAAATCAACGAAGTCGACTGCCGCGCGCTGTGCGACGTCGACGCCAACGTATTGCGCGAGCGTGCCGCAGAAGTCGAGACGTCGACGTCGATCCGACCGAAGCTCTATGGGGACTATCGGCAATTGCTCGAGGATCGCGATATCGACGCCGTCGTCATTGGAACTCCCGATCATTGGCACTGTCTCATGATGGTAGACGCCTGTGACGCGGGTAAGGACGTCTATGTCGAAAAACCCATGGCGAACTCGATCGAGGAATGCCAGGTAATGATCAAGGCGGCCAAACGCTACGATCGAGTTGTCCAAGTTGGCCAGTGGCAGCGGAGCGGACCGCATTGGACGGAGGCGATGGAGTTCGTCCACTCGGGCCAGCTCGGGCGCATCCGAACCGTGCGCGCTTGGGCTTACATGAATTGGTTGCCTGCCGTTCCGAATGTGCCTGATGAGCCGGTGCCGGAAGGCGTTGACTACGATATGTGGCTCGGACCCGCGAAAAAACGTGCGTTCAATCGGAACCGTTTCCATTTCAACTTTCGGTGGTTTTGGGACTACGCCGGCGGTCTCATGACCGACTGGGGTGTTCATCTCATCGATATCGTTCTCTGGGGCATGAAAGTGAACGCGCCCAAGTCGATTGCCTCTATTGGTGGGAAATTCGCCTATCCCGACGACGCGCAAGAAACACCCGATACCCAGCAGGCCATTTACGAGTTCGACGACTTCTCGATGATGTGGGAGCACGCGGTGGGCATCGAGCTTGGCCCGTTCCAAAGAAGCCACGGCATCGCGTTCGTCGGCAATGATGGCACGCTGGTCGTCGACCGCAGCGGCTGGGAGTTGTTTCCTGAGGTGTTGCTGTCCGACGGTAAGCGACAAGGCTACCGGATGCCGGCGATGCCGCCTGTCAAGGCTCGACCCGAGGCGACCGGCCTCGATCAACACACGCAGAATTTCATTGACTGCATGAAGAGCCGCAAGCAGCCGCGGTGCAATCCCGAAGTAGGAAGCGTCGCCGCCGTCAACGCTCACCTCGGCAACATCGCCTTCCGCACGAACGACAAGGTGTATTGGGACGGCAAGAGCATGACCTTCGATGGCAATGCGAAAGCGAACGCACTGCTGACACCGACGTATCGGGCGCCGTGGGTGCTCCCGACCGTCTGAGGATAAAGACGCCCTCACAAGCTCCGAGGACCCGTCGAAGCTCATAGAACCTCTCCCCCGCTCGGGGGAGAGGACGGCTCGCGAAGCGAGCCCGGTGAGGGGCGCCGCCGAAGGCTGTGTCCGCTTGGAACCGTAAAAACAAGATCCCCCGCACGCTCCGCCGTGCAAAAAAGTCCAGCCCGATGGAATTCATGACACATCTTGACATACCAGACAAATGTCTGCTATCGTCTCTTCATGCCGAAGACGCCTCCGGGACAAACACGTGAACGCGTCTATCACTATGTAAGGGAGCGGCTTTTCGAAGGCAGGCCGCCTACGATCCGGGACGTCCAGCGTGCGTTCTCGTTCCGGGCGGTCGAGACGGCTCGGGGGCATCTGGAAACACTCGTACGTGAGGGGCGACTGGCGAAGCGCACGGGTGAAGCGCGTGGGTTTACCCTGCCGGAGCTTCCAGCGCCGAAGCTCGTCCCCATTCTCGGCCGAGTTCAGGCGGGAGCACTTAGCACTGCAGTGCAGGATCTGGAAGGCTATGTCCCTGTCGAATCGACTCATATCTCGCACGATCTCTTCGCCTTGCGCGTGAACGGCAAAAGCATGACCGGGGCCGGTATCTATCCTGGCGATATCGTCGTTGTACGGCGACAGCCGACCGCTACCTCGGGCGAGATCGTCGTGGCACTCGTCGAAGATGAAGCCACGGTAAAACGTCTTCGCATCCGTAACCGGCGCATCGAGCTCCACCCTGAGAATCCTGACTTCGAAGTCATTACCCCGTCCCGGTTCCAGTGCTTGATACTGGGGAAAGTCATCGAAGTCCGGCGATTTCTGGATAAAGCGTCTGCACCACTCCGGTACTAGCCGATGTCGGGATCACCAGCTTTTTCGAAGGGATTTTCTTCCCCTGCTAACCAAAAAAACTGGAGCCTCTCGCAAATGGCCGGGCGTCTCGTGGAGATTTCCGGTCAACGAGCTGCCGCGAACCTGACGGTCGCGTTCGGTCTCGTGCTCGAAGCACAAAAACGTGGAGAGGTCACGGCGTGGGTCACGTTGCAGCAAAGTACGTTTTATCCTCCCGACGTTGCAGACTCCGGTATCTCACTGCCCCATCTGGCGGTCGTTCGAGTTCCGGACACACGCTCGGCGACTCGCGCGACTGTCGAGCTCACGCGCTCGGGTGGCTTCGATCTCGTCATCCTGGATCTCGGTCCCGAAGCGATGCGCGACAAACTGCTCATTTCCAAAAGACGCTACCCGAGCCGGCTTTCCATCCCGCTTCTTACCAAGCTCGTTGGGCTCGCGCGCAAACATACGACGGCCGTTGTCGTGCTCACAGAAAAATCCGAGCGCACGAGCTCGGTGAGCTCTCTCATCTCGTTGCGCGCCGAGACCCGACGTAACAAAGACGCGCCGTGCGAGTTGGAAGTCGCGATCTTGAAAGACAAGAAACGGGGGCCAGGGCGGCTCCATCACGAGGTGTGTCGTGCACCGGCTGGCTTGCGTTGACATCCCTGCTTTCCCTCTTCAGCTTCTTCTGAAGGAGCACCCGGATTGGCGCGTACTTCCCGCCGTCGTTGTCGTTGAAGAAAAGCCGCAAGCGTTCATTCTTTGGGTGAACGAGAAAGCACGGAACTTCGGGATTCGTCCCGGGCATCGGTATGCGGCTGCGCTGGCGTTAACGCGAGAGCTCCGTGCCGGCGCCATCAGCGAAGCCTACGTTCATAAAGAAGTCATCGAGATTACCGAGCGACTTCGATGTTTCACCCCCAATGTCGAACCCGCGGGTGAAAAGTGGCACTCCCCCGGTCTTTTTTGGTTGGACGCTTCGGGACTCAACCACTTGTTCCCTTCCTTGGAGGTGTGGGGGCAAGAGATTCGAAGTGCCCTCGATGCGATGAATTTCTTTACGTCGGTAGCGGTCGGGTTCTCACGTTTCGGAAGCTACGCCGTGGCGCGAGCGCACCGCGGTCTTCGTGTCTTCGAAAACCGCGACGAAGAAGAGCGTACAGCCTGGCGAGTTCCTTTGACACGTCTCGACATCCCTCCTGACGCCCAGGAATCGTTTCTCAAGCTCAAGGTCAATACCGTCGAGGATTTTCTCCGCTTGCCCGCTAAAGGTCTCTTGAAGCGATTCGGTCCAGAAGTCGCCGAGCTTCATCGTCTTGCCATGGGAGACCTGTTCTCACCGCTTACGCCGGCTCCTCTTCGCGAATCGCACGTACAATCCATGGCGCTTCCCGGCCCCGTAACGAGTAGCGAGCGTCTTTTGTTCTTCGTAAAACAACTTCTCGACGCGCTTCTCGAAGATCTCGATGCGAAGAGTTTGGCGTTGGCCAAGCTCTTTCTTCGGCTCGAGCTCGACGATCACAGCTTCCTAGAGGAGGTTCTTCGTCCTGATGCTTCCACGCTCGACAGTCCCCTTCTCATAGGACTCGTTCGCTTACGGCTTGAAACGCTGCGACTGAATGCAGGTGCGGTCGAGCTTCTCGTGAGTGCTGAGCCCGTTCGCAAAACTATCGAGCAGCTTTCTCTTCTCGAAGAGGTGCCGAAACGCGATCCTCGGAGACGCAACCGCGCGTTCGCTCGATTGCGAGCCGAGTTTGGCGATGCCGCAGTGGTGCAAGCAGAGTTGTTGGATGGACATCTTCCCGGGGCGCGTTTTCAGTGGACACCTCTGGAAAAGCTTCCAACTCGTATGGAGACTTCCAGGGGAAGCCGCTCTCTCATTCGGCGCATTTATGAAAAGCCCATGGCATTGCCGCCTCGTTCCCGTCACGAGCCTGACGGTTGGATGCTGCGAGGCCTGGAGTTCGGTCCAGTCAAGGATTTTCTCGGTCCTTACATCCTCTCGGGTGGCTGGTGGAAGCGCACTGTTCAGCGCGAGTACTACTTCGTCAAGATGCAACAAGGCGATGTGTTTTGGGTTTTTTATGACCGGTTTCGACGGCGGTGGTTCTTGGAAGGGCGGGTGGAATGATTCACCACGGAGAGGAAAAAAGGGGACAGGTACATTTTTCACTTGGGCGCGCCGCGGAAAAATGTACCTGTCCCCTTTTTTCCCTGCACGCGGGTCAGTCATGACTTTAGCGCCTTATGTTCCGCTTTTTTGTAAGTCGAACGGGTCCTTTTTGGAGGGGGCTAGTCACCCGGAGGAGCTCGTCGACGAAGCTTATCGGTTGGGGCTTCCTTCAGTAGCGATCACGGATCGGGACGGGGTTTACGGGATTGTCAAGGCTCATCTAAAAGCTCTCGAGGTGGGGATTCATCTCATTATTGGGTCGCAGGTCACGATCCATGACGGATCGAGCATTCTTCTTCTTGTCGAGAATCATGAAGGGTATCGGAATCTTTGTCGGCTCGTGACCCAAGGACGGCTTCGTTCGGAGAAAGGGAGCTCGTCCGTTTCCTGGCGCGAAGTTGCAGAGCATCAAAAAGGGTTGTTGGCGCTTTGGATCCTTCAAGGGCCTCTCAAACTTTTGCGGGAAGCTTTCGGAAGTCGTCTTTATGCGCTCGCGACCCGGCATCGGTGTGACGTGGATGTTCAGCATGAAAAGGCGCTCAGAGAGCAGGCGTCGAAGTACAACGTTCCGGTTGTTGCGGGGATGGAAGTTCTCTACCACCACCGGGAACGGCGCGACCTCCAGGATGTTCTGACGGCCATTCGTCATGGTACGACGGTGCGTTCAGCAGGAAGGCTCCTCAAGCCCAACGCCGAGTTCGGACTTCGGACTCCCATTGCATTTCGAGAGCTCTATGCCGACGACCCCGTCGCTGTGGATAGAACGCTTTCGCTTGCCGAGCGGTGCACCTTTTCTCTGCAGGAGATTCGCTACCGCTACCCTGCGGAGCGTTTACCCAACGGTCGCACCTCAACCGAGTATTTGGCTCATCTGACGTTTGAAGGCGCACGCTGGCGATGTGGCGGCGATGTTCCCGACGACATGCGGCAACAGCTCCAAAAGGAGCTCGCTCTCATCGAAGAGCTCGACTACGGCGGCTACTTCCTGACGATGTACGAGATCGTGCAGTTTTGCCGGCGTAACGAGATTCTTTGCCAGGGACGCGGCTCGGCGGCGAACTCTTCGGTTTGTTATTGCCTCGGCATCACCGCGGTCGATCCGGTGCGCATGGGTCTTTTGTTCGAGCGATTTCTCTCCAAGGATCGGGCCGAGCCTCCCGACATCGACCTCGACATCATGCACCAGCGGCGTGAAGAGGTCATCCAATTTGTCTACGAGAAGTACGGCCGTGATCGGGCGGCGATGGTGGCGAACGTCGTTCGGTATCGCTCCCGCTCGGCGGTGCGCGATGTAGGAAAAGCTTTGGGGCTTTCCGAGACGAGCCTCGATCGTCTCGCCAAACTTCTTTCTCACTATGACGGCCCCACGGTCGAGAGCCTATCCGGCGCTGGATTCGATCCGACGACCCCCGACCACCAGCACTTGTTGCGTCTCGCGAACACTCTCCTCGACTTCCCGCGGCACTTGTCGATCCATCCTGGAGGTTTCTTGCTGGGCCACGAGCCGGTGTATCAGCTCGTGCCTATCGAGAATGCGACGATGGAAGATCGCACCGTTATCCAGTGGGACAAAGACGACATCGAGGCGTTGGGGCTTTTCAAAGTCGACCTGTTGGGTCTAGGTGCCCTCACCCAGCTCGACCTCTGTTTTCGGCTCCTTCGAGAACACCGGGGCGTCGAGCTGTCGATGGCAACCATCCCGCCGGACGACGAAGCGACCTTCGATATGATCTGCCGCTCCGAGACCGTCGGGGTTTTCCAGATCGAGAGCCGGGCCCAAATGGCGATGCTCCCGCGCCTCAAGCCGCGCCACTATTACGACCTCGTTATCGAGGTCAGCATCGTTCGCCCCGGTCCGATCACTGGGGGCATGGTGCACCCTTACTTGCGCCGAAGAAACGGCGAAGAGCCCATTACTTACCCGCACGCGATGTTAAAGCCCGTCTTGGAAAAGACACTGGGCATCCCGCTCTTTCAAGAGCAAGTCATGCGCCTCGCTGTTGTAGCCGCCGACTACACTCCTGGCGAGGCCGATCAACTACGACGCGACATGGCCGCGTGGAGGAAAACGGGTCGCATCGAGCGCCATCGCGAGAGGCTCGTCACCCGTATGCAAGCGAAAGGAATTGCGACTGAGTTCGCGGAGCGGGTGTTCCAGCAGATTACTGGTTTTGGTGAATACGGTTTTCCCGAAAGCCACGCGGCAAGTTTCGCCCTCATCAGCTACGCCGATGCCTATCTACTCTGCCACTACCCGGCAGAGTTCATCTGCGCGCTCTTGAACGCGCAGCCCATGGGCTTCTACTCACCCGCGACCATTATCGACGACGGCAGACGACGCGGGGTCCACTACCTCCCAGTCGACGTTCGCACCAGCAATTGGGACTGTACGATGGTGGGCGAAGCGGTGCGCATGGGACTTCGCTACGTCAAAGGCCTTGGAAAAAACGACTGGGAACGTATCGAGGCAGCACGACACCAAAACGCTTTCGCATCGATGGAAGATTGTTCGAGGCGCACGGGTCTCGACGAAAAGGCCCTCACCGTGCTTGCAGAGGCAGGCGCTTTCCAGGGATTCGAAGCTACCCGCCGTTCGGCGCTGTGGAAGGCGCGCGGGCTCAGAAAAGAAGATCCAGATACCTTCCTCTCTGTTCCCGAAGTTGATGTCTCATTCCCCGAGCTGGATCCTTTCGAGACCATCGCCTGGGACTACGACGCGTCCTCTCACAGCACCCACGGGCATCCCCTGGCACCGTTGCGTGAAGTCTTGAAAGTGCAACGATTGCCCGACGCCAGAACCGTGGCAGGTATGCGCAACGGACGCCGCGTGCGCTACGCGGGGCTCGTAATTTGCCGGCAACGTCCGGGTACCGCTTCCGGAGTGACGTTCATGACTCTCGAAGACGAAACCGGTTTCGTGAACCTCGTCGTATGGCCGAAGAAGTTTCAAGAGTACGCCGTCCTTGCCAAAACGACGCCTTTTCTCGGTGTCACCGGAAAAGTCCAGTCCGAGCAGAGCGTGGTCCATATCGTCGTGGACGAACTGTGGAAACCCAGTCTCTCTCTCGAGCCCAATCGTATTAAAAGCCGCGATTTTCACTGACTCTGTGAGATGCTGAACTGTTTTGGGCAACCTACAAAGCACTTCGGGAGAGATCGCAGCTATCGGGACGGCGGTCTTTTTTGCCATCTCTTCCACACTATTTGCACTAGCCGGACGACGCGCGGGTGCCTCCAAGGTCAACCGGTCTCGCCTGCTCGTGGCAACACTCCTCGCGGTGGCGATTCATTGGGGAACGCGTGGACATCCCCTGCCAGCCGGGTTGTCGAGTTCCGCCTGGATGTGGCTTTCGCTCTCCGGTGTCATCGGTCTGGCCCTCGGCGATGATCTGTTGTTTCGCGCCTACGTTCTTATCGGGCCGGCATTGTCCATGCTCATTTTCGCGTTATCTCCGGCGCTTGCAGCCTGTCTCAGCTGGCTATTCTTCGGCGAAGCACTCTCACCTTCGGAGCTAGTCGGGATCGCGTTGACGCTCTCCGGTGTCGCATGGGTGATCACGGCGCCGAAACGAGCGACACCCGGACAAACGCGTCACTCCTACGCGCTGGGTCTCGTCCTAGCCTTGGGTGGCGCTGTCGGCCAGGCGCTCGGTCTCATCACTGCGAAAGTAGGACTCATCCAAGGTGCGTCGCCTCAGTCGGCGAATTGTATCCGGCTCATTGCAGCGGCCACCGTCATCTGGCTAGTGACCACGATGACCGGCAGGGCGAGGCAGAGCCTCGAGATGTGGACCGAGAATCGACGAGCCTCGGCCTACACCACGATCGGCGCGCTCTCGGGCCCAATCGTTGGTGTGTGGTTGTCACTCATCGCGATCGATCGTGTACCGATCGGCGTTGCGTCGACGTTGATGAGCCTCACGCCGCTGTTTCTGCTCCCGATCGCTCGCGTCGTATTTCACGAGCCGATCACGTTCCGAGCACTCGCGGGCACGCTCGTCGCCATCGCGGGCGTCGCCGTCTTGCTTCAGTAGGGGTTAGATGCCGATGAACTTCGGTTTTCTCTTTTCCTTGAACGCCGCGACACCCTCCTTGGCGTCCCGGCTCGAGAAGATCATCTCCGGCCCGCGCCGCCAGAGCGCGGAGGTCTCCACGGGTCCTTTCGGCATGACTTCCTGCGCGTAGCGCTTGAGCATACCGAGCACGAGCGGAGCATTCTCGACGATACGCTCGGCGTACGCCACGGCTGTTGGCATCAGCTCGTCGCGCGGAACGACCTTGTTGATGAGACCCGCTTCGTAGGCGCGCTGCGCGGAGATCGGATCGCCGGTCAACATGAGCTCCATGGCGATTTTGTGAGGGATCCGGGCCACGAGGGAGCTGGCGGCGCCAATCGCTAGGCCCACTCTTGCTTCGGGAAACGCGAACTGGGCGTTGTCCGCAGCCACACAAATATCGGCAAACTGCACCAACCCCAACCCGCCGCCGAGACAATGGCCGAACACCGCCGCCACGATTGGTTTCTCGACGTCGACGATATGACCCGGGATTGCGCGCCACACGTCGAGCGATGGGCTGGCCAGGTCCGCGCCGACGCAAAAGGCTTCGTCGCCCGCGGCGGTGATGATCGCGACTTTGTCCTCGCTGTTGTTGAAGCGGCGCCACGTGGCTTCGAGCGCTCCCCACATATCGTCGTTCATCGCGTTGAGCTTCTCGGGTCGATTCAAAGTGATGACGGCAATATTGTCTTTCGATTCGTAAAGCACCACGTTCGTCGTCAAAGCTACCTCCAGCAAATGGGCATATACTCTCCAGGAGACCACCATCATGAACGAACCTGCACCGGAACGCCATCCTGAAGATTTGTTCGAGCGGGGTTCTGGCACGGTCGACGAAGGACGCTTTCTCGCCGGGCCGGAGTCGCGCCGCTCAGAGCTTGTGCGCACACTGCGCATTGGCTGGGAGTTCATTCGCGGTTTCCGAACGCTGCACTTCGTGGGTCCCGCGGTCACGGTCTTCGGCTCCGCGCGGTTCAAGGAGACCCACCGGTACTATCAGCTTGCTCAGGAGGTTGGCGAGCGCCTGGCCCGTGCGGGTTTCACGACGATCACTGGAGGTGGCCCCGGCATCATGGAGGCCGCAAATCGGGGCGCGAGAGCAGGCGGCGGGGCCTCAGTCGGCTGCAGTGTTCAGTTACCGCACGAGCAGGCGGGCAACCCGTATCTCGATGTCATGGTCGAGTTCCACTACTTTTTTGTCCGCAAGGTGATGTTGGTGAAGTACTCCTACGCGTTCATCGTTATGCCGGGTGGTTTTGGCACCATGGATGAGATTTTCGAGACCGCGACGTTGATCCAAACGGGAAAGATGAAAGACTTCCCGATTGTCATCATGGGGGCGGACTATTGGCGTCCGCTCATCAGATTGCTCGAAGAGAAGATGGTTCCCGAAGGGACGATCGACCAGGAAGACGTCGACCGTCTCATCATCACGGATTCGCCCGAAGACGCGGTCTCGCGAGTTTTGCGCTCGGCCCGGACGAAGTTCGGTCTCGAGTGGGAGCCCAAGCCTAGTTGGATACTCGGTGAACACGCCCAAGCTCGGTCAACGAAAGAAGGTTCCTTGTGAAAAGAGCGCTACTCACGGTTGTGATCCTGGCAACGGTCACATCGACGTCGTTACACCGACGGAGACGAAACTCCGGCCAGCCGCTACGGACGGATCGAGAACGATACGTTGGTGAGCCCGGAGAACCTCGACTTTCCTGCGATCCCCGGCGTCGATAGCGCAACGCGTATCCATAAAGCCTATCGGGCCGACTACGGGGACAAGTTCCGAAGCGACGGCATCGTGACCCAGGAGCCGCCCGAGATTGGCCCCGCGTACCCGACGATGGTTCCTGCCGTTGATGAGGACGGCAACGAGAAGGCGGGCATACGCCTCCCGGAGCACACCGTTCCGCTCGCGACGTACACGGGTTGGAACCTATTCAACGTTAGCTCCGGACCAACACATGTGCTCTCGAGCATGCAGGGCTCGTTCATCCCCTTCCCGCGCACCGAGACCGAACGCAAGCGGACCGGAGATCCTCGCACATCGATCGAAAAGCGATACGCGAACCGAGAGCATTACCTGGGACTGGTTGCGAGCGCGGCCCTCGAGCTGATTCGCGAAGGCTACCTCCTCGGCGAGGATCTGCCCGCTATCTTGAGACAGGCGGGAGCCCATTGGGACTACATCATGACTGGGAGTACGACCCGCTGAAGAACTCCTTGATGAGCTTTCGGATCAGCCCCGCTGATCCGAGAATCGCCACCAGGTTCGGCACGGCCATCAACCCATTGAGCGTATCGGAGACTTGCCACACCAGCTGGAGGCTTCCCGTCGCACCCATCCAAATCGCCCCGATCCACAGGAGTCGATACGGGAGCACGGCTTTGCGACCCAGCAGGTAGACGATGCTGGTCTCTCCGTAGAACGACCATCCAATCAGGGTCGAGAACGCAAACAGCAGCACACCCACTGTGACGATCCCCTGTCCCCAGGCTCCCGGAAGGCCAAGCTCGAAACCTCTCGCTGAGAGCGCAGCGCCGGTGAGCCCTTCCTCCCAAGCGCCGGTCGTCAAAATCACGAGGCCGGTCACAACGCAGACTACGAACGTGTCGATGAACACTTCGAAAATGCCGTACAGTGCTTGTCGCACCGGGTGATCGGTGACTGCCGCGGCGTGCACGATAGGAGCGCTTCCGAGCCCTGCCTCGTTGGTGAATAGCCCGCGCGCGATGCCAAGCCTCAGCGCCTGTGCGACCGTCGCACCGGCGAATCCTCCCACGGCGGCTGAGCCGGTGAACGCGCCTTCGATGACGAGGCTGACCGCGTGCGGAACCTCACCCGCGTTTCTCAGGATGATGAAGAGTGCGCCCAAGAAGTAAACGATGCACATGAACGGCACCAGGTATTGGGTCACCTCGACGATTCGCCGGATGCCTCCGAGAATGACGAGGGCGACGACCGCCATCAGAATGACGCCGGTCACCTGTACGCTAATCCCAAACGTGGCCTGCACCGCGTCGGCCACGGAGTTCGCCTGAACCATGTTGCCGATACCGAACGCCGCAAGGCTGGTCAGCAAAGCGAAGATCGCGCCAAGCCACGGTAGTCCCAGCCCGTTCTTGAGCACGTACATCGCGCCGCCGCGCATCGTCCCGCCAGCGTCTTTTTCTCGATAGTGCATCGCCACTGCGATTTCACAAAACTTGGTGCACATTCCGAAAAGACCTGAGACGAGGAGCCAGAACAACGCCCCGGGGCCGCCGAGATGAATGGCGGTTGCCACGCCCGCGATATTCCCGACCCCGACGGTACTTGCCAGGGCCGTCGACACGGCTTGAAACGGCGTGACTGTCCCGGTGCCATCGCCCTTCGAGAAGACTTTTCCAAGCACCTCTCGGAACGCGAACCCGAAGCGGCGGAACTGGCCAAAGTCGGCTATCTGATGCGCACGACGGCAGTCTATGGCAATGGCAAATTTGGAATGGGTGACTATCCGAAGGCCACCCGTAATCCGGCTTTCCGTGGCCCATTTCGCGCCGAGATGCTGCTGGTCTTCATGGTGCGCAATTTCCAGTTTGACCTGGTCAACCACGTTGCGCGGGCAAAGGGCGGAGAAAGGGCTGTCCGCCTGGCGCCCGATAGCGCTGCCATTTTGGGCATAGGCAATTCGACCGGGCTTGGCATGGCGCCTTTCATCTTGCGCCATCCTGTGCTGTTTCATCATTGGATTGCCGGTAGAGAGACAGCGCTGGGCAGAGTGCGCGGGCAGTCCGATGCCAACACCGACAAACGCGCGCGCTTTGCCGAATT
>CAMYKY010000098.1 GCA_947259165.1 uncultured Acidobacteriota bacterium
CGGCGGTGAACCTCTTTCTTGTGATCAGCATCGTCAGCCTTGTCGATCTTCTCGACGAGGTTCTCTTTCGCCTTCTGCTGGCCGAAAACAACGTAGTTCGCCACGAGAGCATCGTCTTCGAAAAAGCCGTAGCGATTCTTGATAGGCTTTCCGGGCACGATGGTACGCTCGAGCCCGCTCGACAGCAGCATGTCGTGCATCAGCTGGAACGTGTTCCGGGTGGTCCAGGGCTCTTTCTTGACGAGCTCTAGATAGTCAGGAAAAGAGAGGATCTCTTCCTCAGGAGCTGCAGCTCTCGAGCCCTCTAGAATTTCCTGCAATGCCGTCAGCATCAGTGTCCTCCAGACAGATTGGCTTGCTCACAGATCTCTTGATCCCAGTTTAGACCACGGCTGAGCAAAGAGCGGGGATAGGCTGTCGCGGGCGCACACCAAACGGTCGGTAGCGGTAGTCCCCGCCTACACTGGTCCGTGCCAGGCATAAGCGAACGCCTCAAAAGATTTAGAAAGGTTAGCGGTACGGTCTCTTGATATTGTAGCCTACAGAGACTCAATCTAGCGAGTCGGAGGATGAATGCGTATCAGGTATCTCGCCATCGTCGTCTTGGCGTGGAGCACGGGCTGCTCGACGAAACCAGCACCGCGCACCCCGGGCATGGCGGCCGTCGGTGTCGACATCACCACCGCTGAGCTTCGGCTCGTGCTCTATCGGTACCAAGGCGTTTTTGCCGCAAAGATCCATCAGGCCGCGGACAAGATTTTCGCAAACGAGAGCGACCGCGACGTTCGAGAAATGTCGATCCGCTGGAAAATCAACGCCGTCCCGACGATGCAATCCGCGGTCTTTCAGCTCGACCCCCTGGCGGGGCTCGCGGACGCGTGGGGTCTCACCGCCCAGATGGAAAACTTCTTCACCACCGGAAACGGGAAGGAGCTCTTCGGCGACTCTCAAGCCATCGCCATCGAAACGTCGCGGGCGCTACGCGTCGAAATTCGAGCCCTGGCCCATTCGATCGTCGGCGACGCCAAGCTGCGCGAAGTGGAGCTCGATTTCAGCACTTGGCTCGACGAGAACCCGATCCTGGACATCGCTTTCGGACGGCGCTCCACGTCAATCGATGCAGCGTCCGTCACCGCAGCGCGGTGGGGCAGCGGCGCGATGCAGTCGGTCGGCCAGATCGAAGACCTCGTTCGCGACCTTTCCGACCGTTTGAGCATTTACGTCGCACAGGTACCAGAACTGGCGCGCTCCCACGCCGAGCTCCTGATGATCGAGGCGGATCGTTACATGCTCGCTCCCGTATGGGAGGACGTCGCGAGCCTCGAGCGATCGGCCGCCTCGGCCGAACAGAGAATTCAGAGTATCGGCGCGTTCATCGAGTCGAGCCCGGATCTGATTGCGAGCGAGCGAATCGCGATTGTGGAAGCGCTACAAAGGGAGCTGGAAATTGCGCTCGTGGACGTCGATCGTCAACGACTCGAGACGCTAGTGTCGATCTCCGCGGAGCGCGAGGCCATCATGAACGACATCGACAGCCTTCGTTCCGACATCATGGACGATCTCCGAGCGGTCACTGCGGTGACAACGACCGAGGTAGAAGAGATGGTGGACCGCAAAGCCCTTGCAATCGTCGCCGAATCGGAGAGCCTGGTCGACATGATGTTCTGGCGGGCTCTGATCCTGATCGCGATCGGCCTCGCTGGCCTCGCCATCGTTTTGCGTTCGACTCGCCGCATGGACAAGGCGTAGTTGCATTCGCCTCCGGCTACCCACTTTCTCGATCCCGCGCGAGTCTGATCGCGCGGCGCATTTTCCGGACTCGAAGCGAAGCGCTGCGCCGCCGAAACGCTAGCGGCCCGAATTACCAAATGGACGGAGAGAGTTCCTCGCATCCTTTCACCACCGCCGTTCACGCGAATCCATCTTCAACTTCTTTTGACTTCTCTTGCCAGCACGAGCGTGCTAGTTTTCAGATGCGATCCGTCGCCCACTCCGATGGATGTACGCTGAACCAGTATGTCGGCGAGGTGAGTGGTCATGAAGCGACTGGTTTTGTGGTGGGTCTTCGGCCTCGCGGCCTATGCACCCGGAAACGATGTTGCCCGGGACCGGGTCGACGCGCTCATCAACGAGAGCGGTGCCGAGGTTTCGATCGCATTCCGTACCCTGGACGGCGAGCAGGAGCTTCTTATCGAGCCGGACAGGGTCTACCACGCGGCGAGCACGATGAAAGTGCCAGTGATGATCGAGCTCTTCCGCCAGGCACGCGAGAAAACGATCGCGATCGAGGAGCCGCTCGAGATCACCAACTCGTTCTCGAGCATCATCGACGGGAGCCCTTACGAGCTCAGCGTCGGCGACGACTCGGACGCGGACGTCTACGCTCGTCTCGGTAAGACGATGACGCTTCGCGAGCTTTGCGAGGCCATGATCACCGTCAGTAGCAACCTGGCCACGAATCTTCTCATCGAAAAGCTGGGCGTCGAGAACATCCGGCGGACCGTGACCGTGCTCGGCGGAAACGGCATGAGCGTGCTGCGCGGTGTCGAAGACACCAAAGCATTCGAGTCCGGCAAATCCAACACGACCACGGCAGGAGCGTTACTCGTCCTGCTCGAGCGCATCGCGCGTGGGGAGGCGGTCAGTGCAGAAGCGAGTCGTGAGATGGTGGAGATTCTCGCACGACAACAATTCAACGACGCAATCCCTGCGGGTGTTCCCGATGAGGTTCGTGTCGCTCACAAGACCGGAAGCATCACTCGCATCCACCACGACGCCGCCATCGTCGAAGCCTCGTCTCCGTACGTGTTGGTCGTGCTCGTGCGCGGTATCGACGACCGAGGCGAAAGCGCAGCGCTGATGGCGAACATTTCTTCGGCGCTCTACGAAGCCAGCCAGCCATAGCTCCACATGACAGAAGCGGCAGTGGTAAGCGCGGACGCAGTCGGTATGCGTTTCGGCGGCCAACAGGCCATCGACAACCTCTCATTCGAAGTTCACGACGGTGAGTTCGTCGCCATCGTCGGTCCTAGCGGATGCGGGAAATCCACGACGCTGCGCATCGTGTCTGGACTCGCAACCGCGACGTCGGGAACGGTGCGAGCGCACGGCAGCGAAGTCATGCGACCCCTCCAGGACGCGGCGATGGTGTTTCAAGCGCCGGTGCTGCTTCCGTGGCGGCGGACGGTGGAGAACATTCTTTTGACGGCCGAGATGCGGGGCGAGCCCGCGGCGGCGCATCGGGAGCGGGCGGGCAAGCTTGCGCGGCTGGCAGGGCTCGAGGGATTCGAACGGCACTATCCGCATGAGCTCTCGGGCGGGATGCAACAACGGGTCTCGATCTGCCGAGCGTTGTTGCTCGATCCAAGTTTGCTGCTCATGGACGAGCCTTTCGGTGCGCTCGACGTGATGACCCGAGAAAAGATGGGCTTCGAGCTCCAGCGGATCTGGACCGCGACGAGGAACACGGTTTTGTTCGTCACTCACAGCATCAGCGAGGCCATTTTGTTGTCCGATCGGATCCTGGTGATGTCACCACGGCCAGGACGCATCAAAACGGACATTCCGGTGGCGCTCGAGCGGCCTCGGAGTGTCGAGACGCTCAAGGATCCGAGATTCGGCGAGCTCGCAGTGACTGTACGCGAGCAGATCGAGACGACATGAACCGCGTCACGAAGTGGTCCGCGACGTGCGCTAGCGCCGGAATCATCCTGGTGGCGTGGGAAACTCTCGTGCGCCGTTTCGAAGTGCCCGAATACCTCCTGCCGCCGCCCTCAGCCATCTGGCAGAAGTTTTGGCAGACGCTTTCAGTTCAACTCGAGGAGATCGCGTTTACCGCCGCAACGACGCTCACCGGGCTTTTGGCCGCGCTGGTCGTCGGGGTGCTGTTGGCACTCGTCGTGACCTACGTGGAGCCGTTGCGCTCCATCGTGTTGCCGGCGTTCGCTGCGTTCAACGGCATTCCCAAGATAGCGATCGCGCCGCTTCTCGTGACCTGGTTTGGGCTCGGGGCAGAGCCCAAAATACTGCTCGCGTTTCTTCTTGGCTTGTTCCCGATCTTCGTGAACGCGGCGACCGGCTTGTCCGAGATCGAACCGGATGTCATCGACCTGGCTCGGCTGTCGGGTGGCACCGAGTTTCGCATCTTTCGGAAGGTGCGTCTCATGAACGCCCTTCCCTACATCGCCGATGCAATGAAAGTCGCGTTCCCGCTCGCGCTCGTGGGCGCGATTGTCGGCGAGTTTATCGGTGGCAATCGTGGGATTGGGCAGTTGATTCTTTCGGGTCAGTTTAATTTGGATACGCCGCTGGTGTTTGCTTGCTTGGTGACGATTACCGTCTTCACGTCGGTGGGGATCGGAGCGGTGGCGGTGTTCGAGAGGGTGTTTCTGGGGTGGCGGTTGTCGCAGCGGCGGAGGTAGACGGTGGGTCCTTTTTCGGGGCGGTTTTGTTGAGTTCGACTTCGGGTGGCCCCCCCTCACCCTCGGTGCGCTTTGCGCACCTTCGACCTCTCCCCCCACAGGGGGGAGAGGTTACGGGTGTTCCGCTCGGGGCATTAGGCCCTGCGTGTATACGTTATCGGGGGTCAGTGGGGTTTTTAGGCCAAAGGCTTCTTTGACTAGGTCGATGCTTCTTTGGAGCCGGTCTTCGGTGGCGTGGCCGTAGCCGTGCTCCTTTACGTACGCGGTTTCGATCGCTACGATGGACTGCTGCCAGTGGGCTAGCATCAGGTCTTCGTCGAGAGTCGGGTTGTGCAGGACGAGGATCTCGGCAGCTTCTTCGGGGTGGTCGATCGAGTAGCGCACTGCTTTTGCGGTGGCGGCGGCGAAGGCGCGGACTTCTTCGGGGTCCGCAGTGATGCGATCCGAGCGGGCGACCAGGAAGTAGCCGAAGACGTCGTAGCCCCAGTCGGCGAAGGAGGCGAAGTGGACGGGCTTGCCGCGGACTCGGTGACGCAGCGTCGGGACGTCGCTGTCGATGGAGGCGGTGACGAGCTCGGCTCTTCCTTGTAACAGCAGAGGAAAGTAGATGCTGGGGTCGGCGGCTTGCCAATTAATGCTCGCGACGTCGAGTCCTTCCAGGTTGTAGATGATGGGGAGGATTACGCGAGCGCTGTCGGTTAGGGACGCGGCGATAGGTTTGCCAGCAATCGATCGGGGTGTGGGGTAGGGCGATAAGGATGCCAGGCCGCTGGTGCTTTGATCCATGAAGACGCCGAATGCTTTTACCTTGGCGCCTTTGGCGATGGCTTGCACGACGGGGGCGGCCTCGGCGATACCGTAGTCGGCTTGGCCTCCTTCGAGGGCGGAGATGACAAAACCGCTTCCCGATGATGGGGAGATGGTGATGTCGAAGCCGGCATCCTCATAAAAGCCCTTTTCGAGGCCGACGAAGAATGGGGCGTGACGGCCGAGAAAAACGTAGTTGGTAAGGAAGTCGACCCGCCTTTGTGCGAACGTCAGCGTGGGAAGCGCGAGGACGGCGACAACGAGAAACGTTTTCTTCAAGGCAGATAGTCCTTCAAATCGAGACCCTTCCACAGCCCGCGAGGTGGCTCGGCGACTTCGGGGAAGTGGGGGTCGAGAGGTTTAGTCGCGTCGATACCGAGCCGGGTGCTCAGCAGCGGCGGTCCGCCGGGGTACGCTGGGTAGCCGGTGGGGTCGACGCGAGAGATGTAGGAGCCGGGGGCGGTGAAAAACGACCGGTCGGCTTGGGTTCTGGTCATTACGGCCCAAAGGACGTTCTTGTCGTCGTAGATGTCGACGTCTTCGTCGACGACGACAGCGCACTTGAAACGATAGGCGCCGAGGGCAGCGAGCGCGGTGTTGACGCCGAGGCCTTCTATGTCTTTTCGGATTTGAACGTAGACGAGGTTGCCGGCGCCGCTGACCGGAACGTTGATGGCGACGACTTGGGGAACGAGCTGCTTCAGCTGCGAGAATACGACGCCTTCCATACCGAGTGAGAACAAAACGAGGTGCTCAGGCCCGACCGGAAAAATGTCATGGAACAGCGGATCTCTTCGGTGGGTGATCGCGGTGACTTCGAAAACGCGCGCCGGCTTCGCGGGGGCGTAGTACAACCAGTAGTCACCGAAGGGACCGTCGTCCTCCCACTTGTCGGTGAGGATGCGACCTTCGATAACGATCTCGGCGTCCGCGGGGACGGGAACGTCCACGGTTTCGGCGGGGACGACGTCGACGGGCTCACCGAGGAGTCCTCCCATCGTCTCGAGCTCGAACTCGCCGAGGGCACCTCGCTGCTGCGACGCCATGCCCATCGCGGGGTGGTGGCCGATGACGATCGCGGCATCGACGGGAACACCTTTCGCCTCGCCCTTCTTCGCAATTTCCGACGCGTGGCACAGCGGCGCCATATTCACCGTCATCGTCTTCGGGGACAAGAGCCGATGGCGGTAGATGCCGGCGTTGAGCGCGCCGGATTCGGGATCGCGCACGATGGTCACGCCCGAGGTGAGATAGGGCCCAGCGTCCTTCTCGCAGTGCGTCACCAGCGGGAAGCGCGTGAGCTCCGCCTGCTCACCCGTCAGGACGACGTCTTTCACCGCTCCGGAGGAAACCTCCTTCGGCGCGATACGGTTTTTCTGCGCGTCGCCGAAGCGCTCGACCACGCTCTCGGGAGTCGTTCCGAGCGCGAGCGCCAAGAGAGCCTTGCTCGCGAACAGGTTCGTCACCACCGGCATCGTGTGCCCGGAAACGCGATCGAACACGAGTACGGGAAGCTCGTCGTCAGCCTGGAGACGCTTTTGCACCGCGGAGAGCTCCCATTTCGGATCGACTTCACGACCTACGCGGACCAGCAGCTCGGGGGCTTTTTTTTGGACGACGTCGAGAAACTCTCTGAGGTCTTTCTTCATATCGCCTTCGCTAGCTATTCGACCGCGAGACAAAAAAACAAACGGCCCGCGTTGACGACGGAGCTAATCACGATCACGGCTTACATCGCAATCACGTCGCCGACAGAGTCGAACGGCCGACTCGACTCTCGGGTATGTATACTAGCCCGTAAACACCGCGATCATAGGAGGCAGAAATGCGACGACGAACTTTACAAATCACGCTGACGACCGCGGCCGTTGCCGCCGCTCTCGCATTGTCGAGCATCGCGCAGGCTCAAGACGAGACGAAAGAGGAATACCGGGCTTTGGCCGTCAATATGGGAGGCGGTCCGACCGGTGCGACGACAACACTCCTGGTCACCATCACCCGGTGGTCGACCAACGAAGAGCGGATGATGCTTTTGAACACGCTCAAGGAGAAAGGTCATGACGAGTTCATGAAAGCTCTCCGCAAGCAAAAGGAATCGGGATTCGTCAGAGGCACCGGACGAGGAGCGCGCGCGAACCCGTTCCCGAGCACTCGGCTGCACGGGGCATGGCAACTCGAGAGAAATGGGCAATTCGAAATCGTGTTAGTGGCGGAACGCAATATCAGCGGAGCCGAGGCCGCGTCGGCATCACGCTCCATGGATTACGACACGACCGTTGTCACGATGCAATTTCCCGACGCCAGCAAAGAAGGGAAAGGTACGGGAATGGTTCATGGGGCCCTCAAGCTCCGATACAACAGCGAGAAAGAAAAGCTCGAAGTCGAGAAATTGGGAAGCGGCTCTTTTCGTCTGACGGAAATCACGAAAGAAAACTAGCCAAACAACGTTGCAGCTTTTCACAGATTAACCTCTCCCCCGCGAGGGGGAGAGGTCGATGGCGCGCCAGCGCCATCGGGTGAGGGGGCGCCGCCGAAGGCTCTCCAACTCCGGAGGGTACGAGGAGGTTATTGGGCTGAAAAGATCCTATCGATCGCAGCGGCGTTCGTTTCCATCACGGACAAGTAGTCGCCGAAGTCGGGGCGGTTCGAGCACGGTTCGAAAACCGCGCTCTGGATCCCCATGTCACTGAGTTTGTCGGATGTCTGCACGATGGGCTGGTCTTCCCAGATCATCCACGTCGCGGCATGGTCCTCGAGCAGATGCTCGAGGTCGTGCCAACCGTCGGCCTCGGGATAGGTGTCGGGCTCGAAGTGTACGGACGGGACGCTCAATCCGTAGCGTCTCGCAAAGTATTGATAGACGGGGTTCGAGCCTACGAGACCTACGTCGGATCCCCCGGTGATGGCGGCCTCGATGCGCTCGTCTACGGCCGCGAGATCCCGTTCGAGCTCGGCGAACCCTTGATGAAAATCAGATTCGTGCTCGGGACGCGCGGAGACGAAAGAGTCCCGAATGGCGGCCGCGTGCCGGATCGCTAGTGTCGCATCGATCCAGGTCGTAAACGCAGTCTCGCCGTGACTGTGTTCGCCCTCGGGACCGTGGCTGTGGACCACAGCATCTTCGACCATGATGTAGCGATCAGCGAAACTCGACGACGTATCGACCAGTTTCGACGTGGGCAACGTCACTGTCGCTACCCATTTCGCGTAGCTTGCACCGTTGAGCAGAATCAGGTCGGCCTGCTGGTAGGCGGAGATGGCTTCTGCATCCGGACTCCAAGACGCCGGGTCGCCGGCGGGAGCCGGGAAGCTCACCGTGACATGCTCGCCGCCGATGCGCTCAGCGAAATATTGAAGTGGATAGTTCACGGTATAAACACTGAACGTGGGGGCCGAGCTCGCCGGAGCGATATCCGGACTTGGCTCCGAGCCTCCGCACCCGATGCTCAATGCAGCGATGAACGACAACCAACGCATAGAGTTCCTCACATTCGAATCAAAGCGCGAACCAGCACGGCTCCGAACTGGCTCGTTAGAAATGTCAGCCCCGCAGCTAAGACGATGCCGGCAACCAAAACAACCACCATCTCGGAAGCCATGAGCGCACCGACGCTAGCACGAGAGCCACCGATCTTGAAAAGTGTCTCCATCTCGCGCCGTCGGAGGCGAAGCGACAACATGAAGACGAGCGCGGCGGACGCCAGCGTCGCCAAGCCGACGATAACAGCGCCGGCAAGGACGAAGCTCTCTACCGTCAGGATCGTCTCGAGGAGCTCGCCCATAACCTCGGACGGCCGTGAGATCTGGGCGCGCTCTTCGGCTGATTGATAGCGGCCCTGCAACAACGCCGAAGATTTTTGATCCGGCGGCAAAACGACGACCGCCGTGACGGGGTAGTCTGAGATATCCCCGTGAAAGTGAAATTCGTCGACGTTCTCAGGGGTAATTTTGTTGTATTGGACGATCGAAGCGTTCGCGACGACCCGGTTCTCCTCACGCGACAACACCGCGCTCGCGGCCTCACGTTGGGTGAGATCCTGGTGACCATGGCCGAGACCTTCGATGACCCACGTCGTCTTGACGTCGACGAAGATGGCGTCGTCGTCAGGACTATCCGAATGGGCGAGGATACCGACGATCCCCATATTGAGCGGGTACTCACCGGCGAGATCGAACAAGTTCTCCGGTGATGACGTCACCGAGTCTCCCACCTGCGCACCGAGCGCTTCGGCAACGCGGGCGCCGAGAACGCACTCTCCTAGCAGCGTGAAGAAACGACCGGATTGGAGCCTGAGGCTTCGGTAGTCGAAATACTCGAAGCTCGTCCCGACGATGGGATAACCCTGCGCGTGATAGCGAACGTACATCGGCACCGTCGGAGCAAGCCCGGAGCTCTGGACTTTCTGCGCCTCGGCGTAGCGCATCGGCTCGGGGAAGTCCGAGCGAAAATAGAGCGTGTTGAGGACGAGCTCGAGCGGGCTTCCTTTGGAGCCGACAACCAGCGGTGTCGCCTCGGCACGCTGGGTGAGCTGCTCCGAGCTTTGGTTCACGAGAACACGCAGTCCCACCGGCAGGTACAGAATCAATGTGATCGACGTTAGCAAGATCAACGTCTTGAAGCGATGAAACGCAAGGTAGCGCCACGCAAGATAGAGCGTCTGTTTCACGACAGAAGCTCCTTGAAGTCGACGACGCGCTCGAAGCGCTCGAGCAGATCGTGGTCGTGAGTCACGGTGAGGAGCGTCGTGCCGCTGGCCTCGGCGTAGTCGAAGAGAATATCGAGCACACGGCCTTTGTTGAGCGGATCGAGATTTCCCGTCGGCTCATCCGCCATGATGACGGCCGGCTCCGTTAGCACCGCGCGGCACACGGCAACCCGTTGGCGCTCACCTTGAGACAGCTGACCCGGGTAGCGGGCGAGCTTGTCCGCGATACCCACTTGGTCGGCTATCTCTCGCGCCCGGTCCCGCACGACAGAGGTGAGCTCGAGCGCGGAGTTGATCCGATACGGAAGCAGCACGTTGTCCAGAACACTCAAGTACTCCAGCAGCTCAAATTCCTGGAATACGAGTCCGATGTGCTTGACGCGAAACTCACGCCGGGCGCTCTCGGAAAGCGTGGTCACGTCCACGCCGTGGGTCTCAATCTTTCCCGCCTGCGGAAGGGTGATCCCCGCGATGAGATGAAGCAGTGTCGTTTTCCCGGAACCGCTTGGTCCAATGATCGCGGCCGACGATGCCGTGCCCACTTCGAGCTCGGGAATGTGAAGTCGAAAGTCGCCCTCGCCGTAGCGAAAACTCAGGTCGCGAACTCGAATGACGGGCGAAGGCATCAACTGGGAAGACGCTCTTGTTCTGGAAGCTCGAGGTCCGTGATCTTCCACAGACCGTCAACGGATTTCACGACGAAGCGGGCCTGATACGGATTCTCACGCGTGTGGACGTGGCCCCAGTGCCCCACGGGTCCAGCGACGTTCCAGGTGCACGTCGACACGAAAACGATCTCTCCGCCGAGGGGCTCGTGCCTGGATTCAACCATGGCGACATTTTCTCTTCATGAAAGGCCTACGGCCGAGATTATAGAAGACGTTATGATGTCGCCGCCATGAAGCCATTGTTTGTAGGATTGTTGCTGATAACAACGTCTTTCGCCCACTCAAACGATCGGCCCAAAGTAGGTCTCGCCCTTGGAGGTGGCAGTGCTCGCGGTATCGCGCACGTGGGTGTGCTCGAGTGGCTCGAGGAGAACCAGATCCCTGTCGATTTCGTCGCCGGTACCAGCATGGGCGGACTCGTCGGAGGATCGTTCGCGACCGGGATGTCCGGCGGAGAAATCCGGACTTTCCTGCGCGAAACTGATTGGGGCCTCGTGTTTCTCGGTGAAGCACCGTACGGCCTCAAATCGTTTCGGCGCAAAGAAGACCGACGGGAATTTCCCGTCAAACTCGCGATCGGCCTTCGGGGTGGCGTCAAGTTTCCGAGCGGCCTCGACCCCGCACACCAGATCGGTCTACTGCTGAGCCGCATCGCACTCCCCTACTCCGAGCTGTCGGACTTCGACCAGTTACCCACGCCTTTTCGCTGCGTCGCGACCGATATGCAAAGCGCGGAAGCCGTCGTCCTCGCCGACGGCTCTTTGTCGCAAGCGCTGCTGGCGACGATGGCGATACCCGGAGTTTTTCCGCCGGTGCGCCGGGACGGGCGGGTGCTCTCTGACGGCGGCTTGCTCGACAACGTCCCCGCGGACGTCATCCCGCGCGAGCGCGTCGATATCGTGATCGCCGTCGACGTGGGAGCGATCTCGGAGACGGAGACGCTCGACTCAGCGCTGACGGCTGCATCGCAGGCGATCGACGTCATGATGGCCGCAAGCACACGGCGCGCGCTGGAAAGCGCCGACATCGTCATCGCTCCCGACGTTCGCGGCGTGGGCTCGTTCGACTGGCGTCGCAGCGATGCGATCGCCGATCTCGGGCGCGTCGCCGCCGAAGCGCACCGCGACGCTCTCGAGGCATATCGACTCGACGACGCAGAGTGGGCTGTTTACCAGAAAAGCCGCCGTTCGAAAAAGCGCTCGTACAATCAATCCCCGGCCTTCGTCGAAGTCTCCGGGGTGGACGATTTGCAGAAAGAGCAGATCGAGAAACGACTGAGCCCATTCGTCGGCATGCCGCTCGATCTTCCGGAGTGGCACGACGAGCTGACCGCAATCACGGGTACCGAACGATTCGAAAGCTTGCGCTACGAAGAGACCGAGATGGACGGCGCTCAGGGCTTGCTCGTGCCCACGAAGGAAAAGAACTACGCACCCCCGTTCCTTCGATTCAATATCGGTATCAGCAACGAGACCGATGATGTCGATTTCAATTTCGGGGCGCGGCTCGCAGCACTTGATGTCGGCAAAACCGGCGCCGAGTTGCGGTTCCAGGGTGATATCGGGGCCCGCCTGGGTGTCGGCGCCGAGTACTACTACCCCCTTATCGGACGCGCCTTGTTTGTAGCGCCCCGCGCGTTCACGTTTCGGGAGTACGTGAGCGAGTTCGAGGGTGATGACCTCATTGCCAGTCGGCGCGATCGGCGCGCGGCCGTTGGCATCGATCTCGGGGTTGCCACGCCACGAAACGCCGAGCTTCGTCTCGGCTATCAAATCGGCGACGTCGAGTCGTCGATACGCGTGGGAGACCCTGGGCTGCCTCAGTCAGAGGGACGGGAGGAGTTCTTCCGGGCTCGCTTCGTCTACGACGGCCACAACGCCGCACTGATCCCGACCCGGGGATTGCGCACCGTCGCATCGATCGAGTGGTACGAGGACGCGCCCGAGGCCGAACGCACGTTCGGCCTCGGGCTCGTCGGTTTCAGCGCGTTCGTGCCACGGGGTGCAAGAGATTCCATCTATTTTCTGGGGCGGGCCGGAGCCTCGTTCGGAGGTTCACCCCCGTCTTTCTATGACCTCAACCTCGGTGGACCCTTCCAACTGAGCTCGTTCGCGCTCGATGAGTTTCGCGGAGACAACCTCCTCTACGGCGGCCTGGGCTACTTGCGGGAGGTCTCGAGACTGCCCGACATCCTCGGTGGACCCGTTTACCTCACCGGGCTGGTGGAAGCGGGAAGCGTTTTCGACGATATCAACGACGCGGAGTACCGTGTCTCCGTGGGGGGCGGCTTGCTCTTGAGCTCCGCGATCGGCCCGATGTATGCGATCGTCAGCGGCGGAACCGGCGGAGACGTCAAATTCTATTTCACCATCGGCCGCTTCTTCGACCGCACCCGCTGAGGCATTCGTGAGCAGTGCCCACTCTCTCTTGTGTTTCGCCGAGTCCGCCTCCCGCCTCCCGCCTCCGCTCTTCGGACTACGGCGGGGTCGGACGCTCCGCTCGCGCCACGGAAGTTTCACACGAATTCGTGACGCGTTGTGCTACGCTAGGCCGTCTCACCAACAGCTTGGAGCGTGTCAATTTTGTTCGGTCGGAGTCTCGAACCTTTTCGGGTGCTAGCTGGCCTTCTCCTACTGGCCCTTGCCGAGCCTGCGGTCGCGCAAACGCTACGAGATGCGGAGTATCAAGCCGCGAGTACGCTGGGGGCGACGCACCTCTACCGCCTCGAGCACGATCATGCAATCGAGTTTTTCTACGAGCTGGAAAAAGAGTACCCGAATCACCCCGGACCGCCGCTAGCGAGAGCGGTGGCGGTATGGCTCCGCGAGCTAGTCGCGCGTGAAGATTTGGACCTCGAGCGGTTCATCTCGCCGGGATACTTCACTCGTCCTTCGCAAGAAAAGATGGCCAAGGAAGATGCCGCGGCGTTCTATGAGGGCATCGCCCAGAGCCAGGAAAACGCCGAGAAGTATCTAGAGACGCACCCCGGCGATCTAGAGGCACGTTACTACCTTGGCTCCTGCCAGGGAGCGCTCGCTGTTTTCGCGTTCACGATCGAACGGAGCTACCGAAAGGCGCTCAAGCACGGCAAGGAGTCCTATCGCCTCCAACGCACCATCGTGGCGGAGGACCCGGAGTTCGTCGATTCGTACATGACCCTCGGGAGTTACGAGTACGTCGTTGGGAATCTGCCCTGGTACATCAAATGGTTGGCGAGTCTAGCCGGCTACCGCGGGAGCGAGGCTCGAGGTTTCGACTACGTCGCTCGCGCGGCGAAGGAGGGCTATCTCGTCCGAGACGACGCCAGGCTCCTATTAATGGTGATGTACGTTCGAGAAGACGAGAACGATTACGCTATAGAAGTCGCTCGGCAGCTCCACCAGCGCTACCCCGAGAACTACCTTTTCCATCTAAACCAAGCACAGATCCTCGAGCGTATGGGCGAGCCCGAGCGAGCCGCCGAGACGTACGCGGCCGTCGCCGCGCTTGCGCAAAACAAAGTGCCCAACTACCAGAAGCTACCGCTCGGGAAGATCCGCTACCCTCTTGGCAACCGGCTTCTAGCGCTCGGAAGCAACGGCGAGGCGCTCGATCAGTTCAAGGGCGCCGTTGATGATCCCGAGACTTCGGATCGGGAGCGAGCTCTATCGAACCTGCGCGCGGGCGAAATCTTGGACACGATGGGACGTCGCGACGAGGCGATAGACCATTACCACCGCGTCGGGAAACTCCAAGAGTTCGAGGGCTCGCACGAGACAGCTGCGCAGTACCTGCTGTCGCCTTACTCACCCGACTAGCTAGTGGTACGTCAGAAACTGCCTGACACTCCTTTGAAGCCGCGCATCGCTTGCTTCATTCCCCACCACGCAACGCGGCGAGTGTTGTAGCAGAACCCTAGAATGTAGTTGCACGTCGACAGACATCGCTTGGTGCAGACTTCCTTCATCTCATCGAGCTGCTCGTGGTCGAATTTGTGATCACCGACCGAGCCCCAGTCGTGCGTTGCCGAGTACATCGGGAAACACGGCGCGAGGGTGCCGTCCACGCGGATGATGAGCATGTTGTGACCAGCACGGCAGTTCCACTGCTGTTTCACTTCGCCCCGCATGAGGTTTTTCATCTCGTGCAAGTGCGAGAGCGGGTTGACGATGCGCTGCCCACCCTCGTGGCGCTCGATGATCCAGTCGAGCAGCTCGTCGACTCTCTCATAGTCTTGCGGCCGCAAGTAGGTCTCGTTCTCGTCGTAGTGCTCGAAATGATCTTGCTCGAGCATCGGAGCTTCATTGATGTGAAAATCGATCGCGATATTCCTCTCGACGGCGAGCTCCGCAAGGCCGCGGACTTCGTCGATATTGTTGCGACAGATGTTGGTGTTGATCGCGACGGTGTACCCGTAGCGGTGCTGTTGCTTGAGCAAATAGTCGAAGTTGCCGCGGATCGCATCGAGCGCTTTTGGCAGCGACGGCTTCACCGGGATGCTGTCGAGAGCGATATTGACGGTGGCCAGGCCGGCGTCGCCGAGGCGATCGATGACGTCTGGCCGCATCAGACGACCGTTCGTCGGTAAGTAAACGAAAAATCCCTTTTTCGCCGCGTAGTACGTGATCTTGTGAACGAGATCGGGGCGGAGAAGCGGCTCCCCACCCATGAGCGCCAAGACGCGGTTGCCGATCGAATCGAGCCAGTCGACCGACTTTTTGGCCATGGGCTCGGAGATGCCTTTCACGGCGTTGTTGTACGCCCAGCAATAGTGGCAATCGAGGTTACATTTATAGTCCGTAAACAGATACGCGATGATCGGCCGTAGTTCTTTGCGGTTTTTGAGCGAACGAGACGCGAAATAGGGCTTGCCCCACGCACCCCACGTGCGAAGCGCATTCTTGCGCTGGTATTCGGTTTTGGTCAGTTCCGTCTCTTCGGAGTAGGTTCGCTGCGGGTAGACCGGCTCCGGGAAACCCTCGCCTTCGGGCTCGGGCCCTTTGAGACCTACGGTCTTCCTGTTGGGCCGGTTCGGACCGGCCTCATCCATCAACACATCGTGGAGCTGAACGTCGATCCGGTAGCTTTCGGGCTTAGCTACAGGGACGCCGTCGGTATCCGGCTTCATGCGCGTCTGCGTGGACATTTCGGTGGGTCTCCTTTCTCATCGTGTTTGGAAGACTCGACCTTTTTGGACGAACCCACTATTGTAGGCAGATGGCCAGCATTTGTAAAAAAAAACTTGATCCGGACATGGAGTCTAGAGATTGTGAGCTCGATGAAATGTGCGAAACGCCACTATCTCGGTGTTTTGTGGGTCACGGCGCTGATCCTTTCTGCTTGTCGCAGCGACGACCCACAAACCATCCGGATCGACTTTCGGCAGGGCTCGCAAGGATGGACCGCCGGATTCGCGGACTATCCACTTGGGCAGGACGAGTTCTACGAGCTCGAAGCCGATTACCGGCCACTCGAGGAGCCCCTCGACGCGTCGCAGAGTGGGCACTACCTCTCCGGCAACAACCATAGCGACGACCTGTGGATGTACGTCAAGGGCCCCGTGAGCGGACTGGATGCGAATCACACTTACTCAGTACGATTCGAGGTCGAGATTGCGACCCGCGTACCGAATGGCTGTTTTGGGGTCGGCGGCTCGCCGGGCGAAGGAGTCACCCTGAAAGCGGGCGCCTCAGACGTCGAGCCAGAGTCTGTCACGACGGGCTCGGACTGGCGGATGAACGTTGACAAAGGAAACCAGGCGAACGGGGGCGAGAACGCGCTCGTCGTTGGGGATATGGCCAACTCGGTCCCCTGCGGCGAGCCCCCTCAGTGGGAGCTCAAACAGCTATCGAGTGGCGCGGAATCGATCCGCGTCACCGCTGACGGAGACGGCAGGGTGTGGCTCTTCGCTGGAACCGACTCGGGGTTCGAGGCGACGACGAGCGTCTACTACACCTGGCTCATTGCCACTTTTGAACCGTAGCCCACTCGCCACGAGCGATCTGAACGAAGGCCGCCGAAGCCGGCCTAGTGAATAACAGTGATTCACCGTAACCCGGCTTGCTTCTCGAGCCTCCGTCAACCTCTCTCCCCC
>CAMYKY010000099.1 GCA_947259165.1 uncultured Acidobacteriota bacterium
GGCGCTGACAGCGTTGCGAGCATCGTTGCAGTTCGGCCTACGGCCTATCCCTCCCGCTCGACAAGCTCGCTGCGGAAGGCGGCAAATATCTAGATATGACTTCGTCGGAGCGCCTTGTCAGCACCAAAAATGACGTCGGAATTTACCGGCAGGATCAGCGGGTCCATGCACTAGCGACAACGCTCCCCCAGATAGACAGACAATCAGACGACCGGTAGGCCAACTCGTACGTAGCCGCTGGAATGCTCTACGTGCCGCGGGTAATGTACGCGGGGAGGTGGTCATGCAAGACGGCAAAGGACGGATGATCGGCTACTGGATCTGCACCGGGATTATTTGTTTGAGTCAGGGAGCATCCGGCGTCATGGACTTTCTCGGGGCTGCACCAGTGGTCGATGGGATCGAGGCGCTCGGCTATCCGCCCTACATCCTCTACATTCTTGGTTTCTGGAAAATTGCGGCGGTTCCGGCGCTGCTGGTGCCCGGGTGGCGTCTCGTCAAGGAATGGGCGTATGCGGGGCTTTTCTTTGACTTCACCGGCGCCTTGGCATCGCACACGCTGCACGGTGATGGGATCAACTTGTTGGCGCCCCCGATCGTGTTGGTGGCGATTCTGGCGGGGTCGTACTTGTTGAGGCCCGCGTCCCGACGATTGGCAGCTAGTGCATGGACCCGCTGATTTTGTCGGTAAATTCCGACGTCATTTTGGGTGCGGACAAGGCGCTCCGACGAATTCATATCTAGATATTTGCCGCCTTCCGCAGCGAGCTTGTCGAGCGCGCAACGATGCTCGCAACGCTGTCAGCGCCGAAAAGGGCCAGGAATTTACGGCAGGATCAGCGGGTTCGTGCACTAGCTAGTACAACACCCTGAAGTTGATCGTGTGGGGCACTTCTTTGAGCTCTTCGACCACGCGCGACGGGTACTTCTTGCTCACATCCGTGATCACGTAGCCGATCCGCTCGTTCGTCTTCAAGTACTGGCCGAGGATGTTGATTTTGTGCTCCGCCATGACGTTGTTGATTGCAGCGAGCACGCCTGGCTCGTTCGTGTGAATGTGAATGAAGCGGTGCGCGCGCCGGAGGTCCGGCAACTGCACGCCGGGAAAGTTGACGCTGCCGAAAGAGTTGCCGGAGTTGACGAACGAAATCAACGCGCCGGCGACAAACTCGGCGATGTTGGCTTGAGCTTCTTTGGTGCTGCCGCCGATGTGCGGGGTCAGGATGACGTTGTCCACTCCTTGGAGCGGTGAGACGAAGGGCTCGCCGTTGGCGGCGGGCTCTTCAGGAAAGACATCGAGGGCGGCGCCGCCGAGACGTCCACTCTCGACGGCCTTGGCGAGCGCCTTGGGGTCGACGACGAAACCGCGTGAGAGATTCAAAAACAAAGCACCTTGCTTCATCGAGCGAAACTCGCGTTCCCCGAAAAGCTCGACGTTGTGAGCGCGACCGTCCACGTGGACGCTGACGATGTCGGCGCGTTTCAAAAGCTCTTTCAGCGACGGACACTTGGTCGCGTTTCCAAGGGGAAGCCTCTCGACGATGTCGTAGTAGTGAACGTCGAGACCGAGTGCCTCCGCGAGGACGGAGAGCTGCGAGCCGATATTGCCGTATCCGACAATGCCGAGTTTCTTGCCACGGACCTCGAACGCTCCCGCAGCAGATTTTTCCCAAGCACCACGATGAAGATCGTTCGACTTCGAGAAGATCCGGCGGGCGAGCATGATGATTTCACCGAGAGCGAGCTCGACGACACTTCGCGTGTTCGCGTAGGGCGCGTTGAAGACGATTACGCCGTGGTCGGAACAGGCCTCGAGATCGATTTGGTTGACGCCGATGCAAAACGCGCCAATGCCTTTGAGCTTGTCCGCGCCCTCGAGTACGCGCCGGGTGATGCGAGTTCCGGATCGAATACCCAGCAGGGTGACGCCTTCGAGCGCGTTAATGAGCGCGTCCTCGCTCGAGCTGCCGGGGATCGACCGGACGGAGTAGCCTTCCTTCTCGAAGTGCTCTTCAGCAGCTCCGTGGATGTTCTCGAGCAAGAGTGCACGGATCCGCGTCTTGGGGTAGGAGACCGACATCGGGAACTCGTGCAGATAAAGAAATTCATCGAGGCTGGGAAGAACATGGTCGGCACGCTCGACAACGGGCTCACGGCGCACGTTCTCGGTGAATGCGTAGAAGCGGGTGGCGGCTCCGGCTTCGCGTATCTTCATATCGCTGTAGCCGTCGCCAATGACGTAGACCTCACCATCGAGACGAAGCTCGCGAAGGACGCGGGCCTTTCCGTCTTGATGGATGAGTGGGCTACGCGAGTCGAACCCCACGACGTAGCCGTTGTCGTCGAAAAGGAAACGATTTGAGAAAACGTGTTCTTCTGAGAGCCCCAGAGTTTTTGCGATCGGGATGATGAACTCGCGGAATCCGTTGGAGAGCACGTAAATCTGGTCTCGATGCTCCTTGAAAAAAGCCTTGTTCCGTTTGACCGACGGTGAGAGCGTTCGCGACAAGACCGGCGAAAGGGAATCGTGGTGCTTCTGATGGGCTTCGAGGAGCTCGATGCGAAGCGCTATCCCTTCGGCCATCGACATCTTTCCCGATGCGGTGAGCTCGGTGATGCGCTCAACCTCCTGGAGGCGCTCGGCGCGCTCCGGATGGTTTTTCAACGAGACGCGCGCGAGCTCGGGAAGGGATTCCACTTGAACGAGCGTGCTGTCGAAATCGAAGACGTAGTAGCGTTTGTCGGTCGTCACAAGTAGATTTCCAAAAACTCCAGAATCTTTTCCACGTACGCCCAGGCGGCTTGAGGGTGAAGGTCGTGGCGGTACGTCCCGCGGGCTTCGGCGTCTTTGAACATGAGCTCGACGAGCGCATTATCCGGACGCTCTCGAATGGCGTCGAAGAAGGGCTTCCTGGTTTCGTACGGGACGAGCGGGTAGATCTCTCCGTGAAACGACAGCAGTGGCACCTCCAGATTGGCGACGTCGCGAACGGGGGAGAGAGCTCGGTACAGCTCGAGGTTGCCGCGCAGCGGACCGAGCTCGCGGTCCAAATAGCTCGTTCCCTCGAGAGTTGTCGCTCGATACAGTTTCTCGAGGTCGGGCATGCCAATGGCTTCGATGGCACACGCAAAGAATTCCGGGTAGCGCGTTACCGCGGCTAGTGTGAGGAAGCCACCATAGCTGACGCCCCAAATCCCGATGCGGTCGCTGCGAATCTCGGGACGATCGGACACGGCACGGGTACCCACGATCAGGTCTTCGAGGTCGCCCTGACCCCACGCGCGATCGTTGAGATTTTCGAACTCGACGCCGTAGCCGGTGCTCCCGCGGACGTTGGGAGTGAACACGGCGTAGCCTTGTTGCGCGAGCATCTGCGCGAACGGGTGCCATCCATTGGTCCATTGAGACGTCGGGCCTCCGTGCGGTCGCACGAGAAGCGACGCCGGTTTCTCGACGCTCGCGTCCTCCGGGGCGTAGAGAAACCCGGTGATCTCTCGATCGTCGAAACTCTTGAACCGGACCACCTCGGGGCGCACCATGCGCCGCACGTCGAGATCCGGGGGCAAGGTATCGCTGAGTCGCTCCCGCCCACCCTCGACCGGGTAGGCCCAGACGTCACGAGGGTAGTTCCAGGCTTCGAACATGCTGACGACGGCGGTGCCGTCGCTGTTCCATTCGGGCTGGGAGTGCACGCCGGCGCGAAGCGTCACGTTCCTATCCTTCCCGCTCTCGAGGTCGTAGAGTTTGAGTCGGACGTTGCCGTCGCGATTCTCGAGATACGCGATCCGGTTGCCGTCCGGACTCCAGGCAGGCTCGGTAAGCTCGAACTCCGAGTCGACAACGCGCTCCGGTCTGCGGCGCGCGGCTCGCTCAGAATCCACGGTGTAGATGGCTTTGCGGCCACTCTCGTCGGAGACGAACACGAGCCGTTTTCCATCCGGCGACCAGCGTGCGCCGAAGCTGTCTCCTTGCCAATCCGTGGGTAGCAGGTCGAAGAGATCGCCGCCGGCCGAAGAGACGGCCCCGATACGGCGATTCACATGCCGCCCCGCGCGGTAGGTCAAAGCGATCTGCGTTCCATCGGGAGACCAGCGCGGGTCGGCTTCATCGAATGGGTGCGACGTGAGCTGCCATGGACGTCCCTCGGCAATCGGCGTGACCCACACGTCCCAACCGGTTTCGCTCGCCACTCGCTTCGACAAGTATGCGATGTGGGTCCCATCGGGAGACCATCGCGGTCGGCGATCTTGGCCGCGGTGGCGCGTGAGCTGGCGTGCGCTCTCGCCCTTGGGGTCCGCGATGAAGACGTGCCACTGCTCGGCGCGACTGCCGACGAACGCAATGCGTTCACCGTCTGTCGACCAGTCGACGTCACGTTCGCCCGAGCCTCGACTCGTCGCGATCGGCCCCCCGGCGGCGCCCTCGGTCTCGTCGTCGGCAAGCATCCAGATCGTCTCCTTGCCGAGCGACGAGAGGCTCAGAGCCAGGCCCTTGTCGTCGGGTCGGAGCGCGAAATCGGAGATCACGGGTGTTTTTAGAATGTGTGGGATCGTGAGGAGCTCGTCGGGCTCGATCGGCTCAACAATCTGCGGGTCCACTGGCGGGTCCTGGGCGAGCGCCGCGGCGCTGAGGAGCAACGCGACAGCGGCAATTCGGCTCACCTTCGACATCGAGCGGATTGTAACCTAAGCGATCCGCCGCAGAATCTCCTCGGTCACGACGTGGGGCGATAGCGAGCTCGTATCCACCACAATCTCCGCTTCGCGATAAAGCGGCTCCCGTTGTTTGAGCAGGGTGCGAAGCTCGGCAAGGGGGTCGGCCCGTCCGGCCATCGGGCGGCGGTCGCCTTGGGCGGTGACCCGCTCGAGGTGTTGCTTCGGTTTCGCCTTCAGCCAGACCGTGATCGTGTGGGTCTTTAGCAATCGGTAGGTGGAGGCGTCGGTCACGAGACTTCCGCCCGTGGCGAGAATGGACTCGCCCTGGGTGGCGAGCAGTCGCGTGAGCACCTCTCTTTCGAGTCTTCGGTAGTAGCTTTCTCCATGAAGGGCGAAGATCTCGTCGAGGCTGAGCCCCGCTTCGTCTTCGATGAGCGCGTCGAGCTCGACAAAGGGGCGGGCGAGCTTGTCGGCAAGCTCCCGACCGATGGTGCTTTTTCCCGCGCCTCGCAGCCCGATGAGAGCGATGGTTCGAGGGGTTTCTTCCAGGCGGACGACCTCGTCGAGCGCGACGCCGAGCGCTCGCGTCAACTCGTAGAGCCGCAAAATCGAGATGTTGCCATGGCCCGACTCGAGCTGGGAAATGTAGCGAGGCGACAAACCCGCGAGCTCGGCAAGACGCTGCTGGCTCAAATCATTGGCGTGCCGGAGTGCCCGGAGTTTGCGTCCCAATCCCTTCAGGAATATCTCCGGCTCCATAGCTATCTGCACTATATTGCATATGTGACCGCTTTGACAAGTAGTATAATGCATGGCCACGGACACGGAGGGTATTGATGGAACCCATTTATTTCGAGACGGATCCGAGCCGGTATAAGCACCTGAAGCTAGCGGTGGACGGTCCGATAGCGACGCTGACGATTGACATCCAGGAGGACGGTGGGCTCCGGCCGGACTATCTGCTCAAGCTCAACAGTTATGACCTGAGCGTCGACATCGAGCTATCCGATGCGGTGGAGCGGCAGCGCTTCGAGCATCCGGAGGTGAAGGCCGTCGTGATCACGAGCGGCAAGGACCGGGTTTTCTCGGCGGGCGCCAATATCCTCATGCTCGCGAGCTCGGGCCACAGTTTCAAGGTCAATTTCTGCAAATACACGAACGAGACTCGGCTCGGCATGGAAGAGGCGAGCGCGGCGAGCGGTCAGAAATATCTTGCCGCGTTGAACGGCATCACCTCGGGCGGTGGCTACGAGTTGGCACTGGCTGCTGATGAGATCTTGCTCGTCGACGACGGCAACGCTGCCGTCGCGCTTCCGGAAGCGCCGCTGCTAGCGGTGTTGCCGGGCACCGGTGGGCTCACGCGCCTCGTCGACAAGCGCATGGTGCGCCGCGATCTGGCGGACGTTTTCTCGACGCTGGTCGAAGGTGTCAAAGGGCAACGCGCCATCGACTGGAAGCTCGTCGATGGGATCGCACCGCGAAGTCGATTCGACGAGGCGGTGCGCGAGCGAGCGCAAGCCCTTGCCGAGACGTCGCAACGAAACGCGGACGGCCCCGGTATCGAGCTGACGCCGTTGGAGGCGACGCGCACGCAGGAGTCTCTCGAATACCCCCATGTCACCGTGACGATCGACGGCGACAGCCGTCATGTCGAGATTCTGGTACGCGGACCCGAGGGGGACCAGCCCCAATCGCCGGAGGCGATTCTTGAAGCCGGTGTCGATTTCTGGCCGCTCGCCGTCGCGCGTGAGCTCGACGATGCGCTGTGTCATCTGCGATTCAACGAAGCCACTTGTGGGCTCCTTCTTCTCAAGACCCAGGGCAGTTGCGACGCGGTGTTAGCCATCGACGAGACGTTGAATCGTCACGCCGATCACTGGCTCGTGAACGAAATCCTGTTGAAAATGCGCCGCGTGCTCAAACGGATCGACCAGACTGCCCGGAGTTTGTTCGCGCTCATCGAGCCCGGGTCGTGCTTCGCGGGGAGTTTGTTCGAGGTCGCGCTTGCCGCCGATCGTAGCTATATGCTCGATGATGGCAACCAGCCGGTCCACGTCGCCGTGGGGCCGCTCAATCGGGGACGCTTTCCCAAAGCGAACGGCCTCTCGCGGCTCGAGACCCGTTTTCTTGGAGACCCTGAGTTGCTCGACAATGTGCTTTCCCACACGGGTCTCATCGATGCCAACGAGGCGCTCGCGCTCGGTCTGGTCACGTTTGCGCCCGACGATCTGGATTGGGATGACGAAGTGCGCATCGCCATCGAAGAGCGGTGCGGGTTCTCACCCGACGCGATGACGGGCATGGAAGCGTCGCTTAGGTTTGCGGGCCCGGAGACACTCGAGACCAAGATCTTTGGCCGCCTCACCGCCTGGCAGAATTGGATATTCCAGCGCCCCAACGCCGTGGGTGAAAAAGGGGCGCTCACACTCTACGGCAAGCAGACGATGCCCGAGTTCGACTGGAGGAGGACCTGAGATGGAGCTTCACGAGAAGATTCCGAACAACGTGAACTTGTCCGCCGACCCCAAGCTCAAACGAGCTTTGGAGAAATGGCAGCCCAACTACGTCGACTGGTGGATGGACATGGGCCCCGAGGGCTTCCAGAGGGACGACGTCTATCTTCGCACCGCTATTTCCGTAGAGCCCGGCGGCTGGGCGCATTACGACTACGTGAAGATGCCGGAGTACAGGTGGGGTATCTTCCTCACGCCTGGGGAAGCCGATCGAAAAATCGGTTTCGGCGACAACGAGGGCAAACCCGCCTGGCAGGAAGTCCCGGGCGAGATGCGCACGCAGCTCCGGCGGCTCATCGTGACCCAGGGCGACACCGAGCCCGCCAGTGTCGAGCAGCAGCGTCTGCTCGGCAAGACCGCGCCGAGCAACTTCGACCTACGGAATTTGTTTCAGGTGAACGTAGAAGAAGGGCGGCATCTTTGGGCGATGGTTTACCTGCTGCATTCGTACTTTGGCCGCGACGGCCGCGAAGAAGCGGAAGATCTCCTTCGGCGACGAAGCGGCGACCAAGACAAGCCGCGGATCCTCGGCGCGTTCAATGAACCCTGCGACGATTGGCTGAATTTTTTCATGTTCACCATGTTCACCGACCGCGACGGCAAGTATCAGCTGCTCGCGCTCGCGGAGAGTGGATTCGATCCACTCTCCCGTACGACGAAGTTCATGCTGACCGAAGAGGCGTTCCACATGTCCGTGGGCGAGACTGGCGTCGGCCGAATCGTGGAGCGCACGGCCGCACTCATGAGGGAGCACGGTGACAACGTGCGAGACCACGGCGGGATCGATCTCCCCACGATTCAGAAGTATCTGAATTTTTGGGTGAGCGCGTCGACGGACCTTTTCGGAGGCGAGGTATCGACCAATGCCGCGCAGTATTTCGCGACCGGGGTCAAAGGCCGCAATCGTGAAAATGGCTACGATGAGCACAAGTGTCTCGACAGTTATTACACGATGGAGCTCGTGAAAGACTCCAAAATCGTGAAAGAAGAGATTCCGATGCGAAACGCGATGAACGAGATCCTTCGCGACGACTACCTCGCCGACTGCCAGCGGGGCGTGACCCGTTGGAACAAGATTCTCGAAGACGCCGGACTCTCGGATCGTTTGACGATGCCGCATCGGCGCTTCCATCGTCAGATCGGAGCGTATGGCGACCACCACTTCAATCCGGACGGTGGGCTCATATCCGAAGAGCAGATGAGCAAGGGCAGAGACTCTTGGCTTCCATCCGAACGAGATCGCGCCTACATCAAGAGCCTGATGTACGCCGTGGACGAGCCCGGCAAGATCGCCAATTGGATCGCTGCCCCGAAATCAGGGGTCAAGGGCAAACCATTCGAATTCGAATACGTTAGGAGGGATTAAGTGGACTGCAACAGATATTCGTTGCCAAAATCGCAGGCCCTTTTGCGCGCTGGCTGCGTTGCGAGACAACGTTACAGTTCGGCCTTCGGCCTATCCCTCCGCTCGACAAGCTCGCTGCGGAAGGCGGTATATATCTAGATATTTCGTCGTCATCACGCCTTGCCAGCCCCCAAAATGGCCTCGCGATTTGCGCAACAAATATCTGTTACAGTCCACAAATGCCCCTCGTGAACTGTTCGACCGATAACGGCATCGCGCTGTTCGAGCTCAACGCTCCTCCTGCGAATACGTACAGCTACGAGATGATGCAAGAGCTCGACGCCGCGATTCTCGGCGCACGGATGGACAACGACGTTCACGTCATCGTCCTCACCGGTGCGGGGGACAAGTTCTTTTGCGCCGGTGCTGACATTGGGATGCTCAACCAGGCCGAACCGGGGTTCAAGTATTATTTTTGCCTTCATGCGAATGAGACCCTGAACCGGTTCGAACAGACCTCGAAGCTCGTCATCGCTGCCCTCAACGGCCACACAGTGGGAGGTGGCCTCGAGGTCGCCCTCGCAGCTGATCTGCGGATCGCCAAGAAACAAGGCGGCAAGATCGGCTTGCCCGAAGTGAACCTCGGCGTCCTGCCGGGTACTGGCGGTACCCAAAGACTCGCACGCCTGCTGGGACGCTCGCGCGCGATGGAGCTCATGGTCACGGGCAAGCTCGTTGCCTTCGACAAGGCGCACGAGATCGGCCTCGTGAACGAAGTGTTCGACGCGGATGGCTTCCGCGACCAGGTGATGGCGTATGCCGCTCAATTCGTACCTCCGGCCAAGGCGTCGAAGGCGGTAGGCCACATCAAACGCGCCGTCTGCTCCGGCCTCGAAGTCCCATTCTCTGAAGGTCTGGCGCTCGAACGCGAGCTCCAACAACAGCTGTTCCTGTCGAACGACGCGAAAGAAGGCATCGCCGCCCACGTAGACAAACGAAAACCCGAATTCAAAGGCAACTAACCGTATGCCGTATACCGTATGCCTTATACGGACAACCGGAGAACGATCCCAATGACGAAGTCCATTGTTATTGCCGGAGCTGCGCGGACCCCCATCGGCAAATTCGGCGGCGCGCTCAAATCCCTGCAAGCCGGTGACCTTGGCGTCGCCGCCGCCAAAGGCGCCCTGCAAAAAAGTGGTGTGCCCGCGGACGCCGTCGACGAGGTGATCTTTGGCAACGGCCGTCAGGCCGGCGTCCGGCCGAACGTAGCCCGGCAGGTCGCCTACCGCTCGGGTCCCGGCGAAGCGGTGCCCGCCTACACTATTAATAAGGCGTGCGGGTCGAGCTTGAAAGCGATCATCAACGCCTACGGGTCCATTGCGCTCGGCGACGCGGACGTCGTGCTCGCAGGCGGGACCGAGAGCATGAGCAATACGCCCTACATGCTCCTCGACGCTCGCTGGGGCCACCGTCTCGGTCACTCGGAAATAGTCGACGGGATGTACCGCGACGGCTTCGTCTGTCCGCTGTGCGAACAGCTCATGGGGGATACGGCTGAGAACCTCGTCGACAAGTACGGCATCACCCGCGAGGAATCGGACGGCTACGCGGTGGAGACCCAGCGTCGCTGCGAAGCTGCAAGAAAACAGGGGCGTTTCGCAGACGAGATCGTTCCCCTGGAAGTTCCAGCCCGCAAAGGCGCCGTCGAGATCATCGATACCGATGCACACCCACGCGACGGCGTGACGCTCGAGAGCCTTGCTAAGCTGAAGCCGGTGTTCCGGAAGGACGGTACGGTGCACGCGGGAAACTCCTCCGGCATCACTGACGGGGCGGCCGCTGTCCTGGTTTTGAGCGAAGACAAGGCGCGTGCCCTGGATGTCGAGCCCATGGCCCGCATCGTCGGCTACGCGTCTGCGGCCGTCGATCCTTCCATCATGGGGATCGGGCCCGTGCCGGCGATTCAGAAGCTTCTCGACAAAACCGGCCTCGATTTGGCCGACATCGATCTTCTCGAGCTGAACGAAGCGTTCGCCGCCCAGGTGCTTGCATGCCATCGCGAGCTCGACTTCGACCGGGATCGGCTCAACGTCAACGGCGGCGCGATCGCGCTCGGTCACCCTATTGGAGCAACTGGGGCTCGAATCGTGGTAACGCTAGCTCACGAGATGGCGAAGCGGAAAGTGAAGCGAGGTATCGCGTCGCTATGCATTAGCGGCGGAATGGGTCTCGCCTTGCTGATCGAAGCGTTGTAGGCTCAGCCGCAATGGCCTGGGACCATATCGAGCTCGACCTCGATGAGCCTGTTGCGACGATCACGTTGAATCGTCCCGAAGCCCTAAACGCGTTCGTCGGGTCGATGCGCGCCGACCTTTTGGACGCGATCGACGAGGCGGCCGGGAGCGCACGTGTCCTGGTGTTGACGGGCGCGGGCCGAGCGTTTTGCAGCGGAGGCGACGTTCGCGCAATGGCGAGGATGCGCGTCGAGGGAAACGCGAACGAGCTGAAGCCTCTCATCGAGCAGGGCAAGCAAGTCGTGAAGCGGCTGCGCGCGCTGCCGATACCGACGCTCGCTTCGGTCAACGGGGTAGCGGCCGGAGCCGGTTTCAGTCTGGCGCTAGCGTGCGACCTGCGCATCGCGTCAGACAATGCCCGTTTCGGCGCGAGCTTTGCGCGCATCGGCCTGCATCCGGATTGGGGCGGGACGTACTTCCTGACACGCCTCGCCGGTGCTGGAGTCGCACGCGACCTCGTCTTCACCGGCCGTCTCGTCGGCGCGGAAGAAGCGTCGCGTCTCGGTCTCGTGAATGAGGTCGTCGACTCCGAAGCACTCACGCGGCGGACTCGGGAGAAAGCGCTCGAGCTCGCGAGCGCCGCGCCGGTATCTATCCGCTATGCGCGTGAGGCGATTGCGCGCGCGGAGCACTCTCCGCTCGAGGAAATGCTCGATTTCGAGGAAGAAGCGCAACTGGCGTGCTTTCGTACCGAGGATGCGCTCGAAGGCCTAAGTGCCTTCGCAGAAAAGCGACGTCCTGACTTCAAGGGGAAGTAGCATGATCGATTTCGGATTGAGTGAAGAACAACAACAGTTTCGTGATCTCGCGCGAGAGTTCGCCGAAAAAGAGATCGCTCCTAAAGCGGCGCACCACGATGAGACCAGCGAGTATCCGACGGAGATTTGTCGCAAGGCTTGGGACCTGGGTCTGATGAACACCCATATTCCCGAGGAGTACGGTGGGCTCGGTCTCGGTGTTCTCGAAGGCTGTCTCATCGCCGAGCAAGTCTCCTGGGGCTGTACCGGCATCGGTACAGCGATCGAAGCCAACCTGCTCGCGCAGGGGCCGATAATCGTCGCCGGAACCGACGAGCAGAAGAAAAAGTGGCTCACACCGTTTACCGAAGAGTTCCTGCTTGCCGCGTACTGCGCCACCGAATCCGGTGCGGGAAGTGACGTCCAGGCGATCAAGGCCACGGCGAAACGGCAAGGCGACGCATATACGCTCAACGGCAGCAAGGCGTGGATCACGAACGGTGGTGTCGCGGATTGGTACTTCGTCGTTGCCTATACGGATCCGGAGAAGCGTTATCGCGGCATGAGCGCTTTTATCGTGCCCCGGGACTCCGACGGCGTTTCCGTAGGGAAGAAGGAAAACAACATGGGTCAGCGTGCCTCCGATACCCGAGCGGTGACGTTCCAGGACGTGAAGGTCCCTGTCGAGAATCGGATTGGCGAAGAAGGCGCCGGGTGGCTGGCGGCGATGTCGGCGTTCGATCACTCGCGTCCCGTGGTCGCATCCGCCGCGGTCGGCCTGGCTCAGTCGGCGTATGACCACGCCGTCGCCTATGCGAAAGAGCGGAAGACGTTTGGAGTTCCGATCTACAAGCACCAGTCGATCGGGTTCATGATCGCGGATATGGCGGTTGCCATTCAAGCGGCGCGGCTCCTGGTGTGGGAGTCCGCGTGGACCATTGATCAAGGCAAGCGCAACACCAAGCAAGCCGCGTTCGCGAAACTCTTCGCTGCCGATACCGCCGTGAAAGTGGCCACCGATGCCATCCAAGTCTTCGGTGGCAACGGCTTCAGCAAGGAGTACCCGGTCGAAAAACTCTACCGCGACGCCAAGATCTACCAACTCTACGAAGGAACCAGCCAAATCCAACGACTGATCGTGCAAAAAGAAATCTTCGACCGCTAACGCCGCTGGTGTAAAAAAGGGGATTTGGGGGATTTTGGGGGACCGTCTTCAATAAGAAATGCTTTTCCCCCTAATCCCCAAAGTCCCCCCAATCCCCCTTTTTACACCAGCAGCGCTACCAAATCGCACTCAAGCTGAGCTGAACCCGTGCGTTCACGGCGTGTCGGTGGGGAACGGGAAGGTCTCGGACGGCTCATGCGCGTCGTCCATGATCTCGGCGATTGCGTTCACGATTTCGGGGTGTTCGGCGGCGACGTCTAGCGTCTCTCCCACGTCGGTCGCGAGATCGTAGAGCTCCACCGACGCCTCGGGATTCGATTCCAAGTCGACCCGAATGCCTTTCCAGTGATCCATTCGTACGGCTTGTTTGGCGCCTTGTTCGTGAAATTCCCAGTAGAGGTAGTCATGGCGGGCTTGCGGTGTGTTCGTGAGCTCGGGGACAAACGAGATGCCGTCCAGACCCTCGGGCGCTGCGACACCGGCAAGCTCGGCGAGTGTCGGCAGGACGTCCCAAAACGCCGAGACGTGATCGCTCGTGCTACCCGCTTCGATCGTTCCCCTCCAACGGACGAAAAAAGGGACGTGCACACCACCCTCGTAGAGGTCGCGCTTGTAGCCGCGGTAGGGACCATTACTGTCGAAGAAATCGGGATCGGCGCCTCCTTCGAGGTGGGGTCCATTGTCGCTCGAGAACATGATGAGGGTGTTCTCATCGAGCCCGAGCTCCTCGACGAGTGCCACGATGCGGCCGATGTCGCGATCGAGCCGCGTGATCATTCCGGCGAAAGCGGCTTTCGGTTGCGGCTGGGGGACGTAGCGGCCTCGACCTTCGAAGGGGGTTTCGGCAAAACGTTCAGAAAATGGCGCCATCGAGTCCGTAGGGACGTCGATGGATGCATGGGGGATCGTGTACGGAAGGAATAGAAAAAACGGACCCTCTCGATGGTCGCGAATAAAGCCGAGCGCTTCTCTCGTCAGCAGGTCGTGAGCGTAGGTGCGCCCGTCGAGCTCGACCCGTTCCTCGTTGCGCCACAAATGGTCCGGGTAGTAGCTATGGGCTTCGCGCTGGCAGTTGTAACCGTAGAAGAAATCGAAACCTTGTCGCGTCGGGAGTCCTTCGGTGTCGGGCGCGCCCAAGCCCCATTTGCCGACGGCGCCGGTGTGATAGCCGGCGCTCGATAGGACCTCGGCAATCGTGAACGTTGCGTCCGGTATCGGGTGCTGGCCTTCTGGATAGACGGCTTTGTTGCCGCGGATGAACGTGTGGCCGGTATGGCGCCCCGTGAGGAGCGCGTCTCGTGACGGCGCGCATACGGTGGAGCCCGAGTAGTGCTGCGAGAAACGAATACCCTCTGAGGCGAGACGATCTAGATTCGGGGTCTCGAAGTGTTGCTGTCCGTGGATCGAGAGGTCTCCGTAGCCGAGATCGTCCGCGAGGATGTAGATGATGTTCGGTCGTTCTCGCGTGACTGCTGGCTGAGTCTGAAGAGTCGACGTCTCGGTGCACGTCGTCGTGACGGCGAGAAGCGCTGGAAGGATGAGCCGTGTCACTGGATCCGTTCGGGCATGAGGCCCACACGGCTCTCACCGTCGACATCCGTGGGTATGTCCACACTAAGCAACGAGGCCAGGGTCACCGGCAGATCGACCGTGTGAATGCGGTGGGAAATAGATCTTTGCTTCATCCCCGGCCATCGGATCAATGCAAGCACGTGGGTGTCGTACGAATAGGGTGAGCCGTGCGTCGTCCCACGCAAGCGATCGATGTGGAATTGTTTCGTCTGGAGGTACAGGTCGGGGCTCCGTTCGGGATGGAACGAGTGCACGTACAGCTCGAGCGTCGGGTCGACTACAGATGCTGAGCGCGCCGACTCGACCTCGCTTCGGGTCCACGCTTTCACGATTCCCGGACACTGGGCGATCTCCCGTGCGAGTGCAGTTTCCACCGTTTCCCGCGTGACGTTGTGTCGTTCCAGGGTTTCTCGGTTGAAGTGGAGAGGGTGCACGAACCAATTGTCGTCGCCGAAGTTGGCTTCGAACGCCTGTCCGGCGCGTTGGAGGCAAACGTAGTCCTCTGACGCCAAGCGTCCCCCGGGAAGCCCTCGTGCTTGCCGGTGCTCGGGAAGCGACGCGACGCCGTGATCGGCGCTGAGAGAGATAGCGATGTTATCGAGGCCCACCGTGTCGTCGAGAAACTCGAAAAACGCCCCGAGCTCGCGATCGAGCCTGAGGATTGTGTCGAGGAGCTCGCGGCTGTTCGGACCGTATTCGTGTCCGACGGTGTCGGCACTCGCGAAGCTCAGCGCGAGGACGTCGAGTGTCGCGTCTGCGCCGAGCGACTCCTCGCGAACGAGCCGCTCGGCGAAGTCGAACAAGAACGACTCGATAAACGGGCTGTTGAACACCGCGTTGTGGAATCCGCGGGCGGGGAAGAGGCTGTCGCGGCCGAGCGAACGCGAGAACGCTCCGTTCCCAGTTTCGATCTCCATGCTTGCCAGGAGCGCTTCATCGACCGGAAGCGGGGTCCACGCCTTAGCGAAGTACGATTCGATGTGACGGGCTCGCTGAAACTCGATGGCCCACGCCGGGTACTCGTTCATGTAATGGGTGCTCGAGACCCAATGGCCCGTCCCGACGTCGAACCAGTACGCGGCGTGCGCGTTCTTCGCACCCATGAGGACCGCCGCGCGATCCTTGGCCCCTACGGAGAACACCTTGGAGTTTGGGCTCGCGGCTTGGATCCAATCGCCGAGGCCGTTGGTAAGGAGTCTCGCGGGCGAGCGGCCTGGAGAGCTGCCAGTGGCGCCCGCGGGTACGAGGACTGGAGAGGCGGCGTCCTCGACGCAATAGACCTGTCGGGCCTCCGATCGGTCGAAGAAGTTGTTGCCGACCATGCCGGAGTTCCCAGGGTGGCGTCCCGTTGAAAGTGCGGCGTGGCCTGCCGCGGTCACGGTCCCGGCGTGATTGTGGTGTGCATCGGTGAACACGACGCCTTCGTCGATGAGCCGCGCGAGGCCGCCTGAGAGTGCGGGCTCGAATCGCTCGAGGTAGTCCCCGCGTCCCTGATCGATTGTCAGCATCAACAGAAGTCGAGGCGAGTCCTCGTCGGCTGGCACCGTCGAAGGCGCCAGGAGGGCCAGGGGAAGTAGGAAATACAATCGCTGTAGGCGCATGATTTTGTAGGACTTAACCGTTTGTGCGATGAGCCACTTGTTTTCCAATTCCCAAATTCTACCAGCTTGCGCCCCGCGACTGTATCCGATAACCTGTAAGTACACGTCCAAAAACTGAAGCAGTTTCATCTCGTCGCCCCCGCGGTTGAGCGGTTTTTTCCGGCCGGGAGTCAGCGTTCTCGATGCAGTACGGCGATCTCATTGATTTCCTACAACATGTAGGCAAGGACCCGTCACGGCTCATCTTCGAAGACGAGCTCACCGGAATCCACAACCGTCGATTTCTTCACAGCTACATCGAGCACAAAGTCCGTTGGGACAGCGAGGACAGCTTTCCCTTGTCCCTTCTCGTCGCTGACGTCGATCTGTTCAAACAGGTCAACGACACCTATGGCCACGACGCTGGCGATGAAGCCCTGAATTTCGTCGCCGGGCTTTTGAAAGAGGTCGCCGGTGAGACGGGTTACCCGATTCGCTTCGGCGGCGATGAGTTCATGGTCCTGCTCCCCAAGACCGAGCTCCAGGAAGCGGTTCGGCACGCTCACCGTTTGAGCGAGCTCACGAACGAACGGCGATTGCAGCTGGCGAGCGGCCAAGGTGAGCTCAAGATTTCTCTGAGCATCGGCGTCGCGGCGGCGCGCACGGACGCGACGAGTGGGAACGATCTGATCCGGATTGCGGACACTGCGCTTTACACTTCCAAACAGCTGGGTCGCAACCGGGTGTCTGTCGCTTCCGACATTGATGCCGAAAAGACCTATCGAAAAACCGCGCTTCACCGCCTCGACGACGCCGAGATCGCGGGGCGAAGTCGCGAGCTGACGGCGGTATCGGAGGCGCTCGGCTCGTTGAGCCTCGGCAAATCCCAATTCGTTGTCATTGACGGCGCACCTGGGATGGGGAAGTCGACCCTCATCGACACCGTGCGCGCGAGTCTCAAATCCAACGACGCGCTTCACGTGGTGCGAGTATCGGGACGGCCACAGGAAGGGTATCGCCCTTACTATGTCGTCGGGCATGCGCTCGTCGCGCTTTTGAACCAACGAGCCGACAAGGGAGTTTCCGTTCTCGACACGCTCGAAGAAAAACAGCTCCGCTACCTCGGTCACGTGCTGCCGCATCTCAACGATGTCGACGCTGGCTTCGATGACGAGACGAGTGGCCGCGAAGGCATCTTCGTAACTCTGGTGCAACTGCTCGGCAAACTCCTCGAAGGAAACGCCCTGGTGCTGCTCATAGATGATGTGCATTTCGCGGACGAGGCGAGCCTGGCGCTGTTGCGAACGCTCTTCATGCGCAGAGAGCTCAGTATTCTCGTTTGCGCGACCGCGGCGGGCGCCGTCACCCTGAGTAAAGATGAGGAAGCAACTCCGTGGGGCCGATTCCTGGAAGCCCGCGAAGATGAGCTCGGCATTCAGACCCATCAGCTCGGACCGCTTCGATCCGACGATATCGCGGAGCACCTCGCGGGGGTCTTCCCTGGGATCGACCTGCCCGACGGATTCGAGCNNGCGGAAATCATCAGGAAGCTCGTTCTCGATCAGAAGCTCAAACTCGTCGGACAGCGTTGGACGGTATAATCTCCGGAAGAGGGGTACCTGCCGCGCTCGCTCGAGGAGATCGTGGCTGAGAAGATTGCAGCTCTCGATGGGGAAGGGCGAAAATTGCTCGAAGAAGTCTCCGCGCTCGGTGAGGACGTCCCCTTGAGTGTGGTCACCGGAGCATCCGATGTTTCCGAGAGTCGCGTTCTGGAGTTTCTCGACCGAGCTGAGGACCTAGGCCTTCTACGCGCTGATTTTCACATCAACGACGAAACCATGCGCTTCTTGTCGAAGCGCGTTCTCGATATCGTCTACGGCAACATCAATAACGACCGCCGCCGAGAGCTACACGGCAAGGTGGGCACCTACCAGGAGGAGCTGTTCGAGCAAAACCTCGGCCCCTCCGCATCCATCCTCGCATACCATTTCAAGCTTTCGGCGGACCAGGACAAGGCTGCACGATACGACCAAATTCGCATCAACCTTGAGCAAAAAACGTTCAACCGCGACGAAGCGGAGCATTACACGGGCGAGTTGCTGGTCGAGGATGACGACGGTCCCGTAGATGAAAAACTACCGACGGAGGCTCTCGATCGCCTCCCCAACCTCTTTCGCACATTGTTGACGACGGTTCGGAGCACTCAGCTGTATCCCCCCGGAAGCAAACCGATCCTCAAGGCACACGAGTCATCGCTACGTTCGGTCGAAGCCGTACTCGAATTTTGTGATCGCGTTCGTTTGTCGCGGGTGCACGACGTGCTCCTCGCGAACGACCACAAAGTCGATACGGCTGAGTTTCGACTTCTTGCCAGCTCGTACCTCGAGCTTCTCGATCGAGCCGAGCTCGAGAGCATCGAGTTCCATCACGGCCTCGGCGCGCAAGAGCTTGAGGTGCTGTTGAGCCACCTCGGCCAGATCAAGTCCGACGTGATCGATGGCGATTACTGGAAGCAGTACTGTTCGCAGCAACGATTCGAGCACATTACTCTCAAGCAAATGCGCTACTCCGAGGTCCGCAAGCGTAACGCTGGCGCGCGCACGCCGACGGTCGAAACCGATCTCGGCGCGGACGAGTTGGCGGAGGCTCCCAAGCTTCTTCGGGCGCTGCTGGGTGCGGCCAAGAACATCAAACTGTACCCGCTTGGGAGCAAGCCGGTGTCGAGCTCGATCGACCAGCTCCACGACGTGGTCTCGGGTCTTCTCTCTGGACAACAACCCGCAATGAGGCTCGCGCACGCGAGCGATGCCCTTCTGATCAACGGAAATCGTCTCGTGACCACAGGCTACGATGCCCTTGCCGAGCATTTGATCTCGTTCCTCGAGACTTCGGAGCTCACGAGCGTTACTTTCTTGGAGAAGGTGACCCGGGAGGAGCTCGAAGTCTTCATCGGCGCGCTCAAGCAGCTCCCGTCCGATCTCGAGCCATCGTTCTGGCAGACGCTCGTCAACGACAACCAGATTCAAGGGCTCGCCTTCAACGACCGGCGCTACGCGGTCTCGGTCCAAAGCGTTCTCGAGTCCGTCCAAATGGAGGAGGAGCTCGACGAAGAGCCCGCGGGATCGGATACTGGCGACCTCACCAACGAATCAACGGAAGCTCTCATCGAGGCATTGCCGAGCCTGGGGAAGGATCTTCTCGTCAAGGGGCAGCATGAGTTGGCGCGCAAGACTCTCAGGAAGCTCTTCAAAGGCTACCCCGAGCAAGAGCCTCAGGTTCGAGAAAAGATCGTTCACAGTTGTCGTGACCTAATGGGAGCGCTCATTCAGGCGCTCCAGCATCAGTTCTCCAAGCTCTCAACCGACTTTCTGCTGCTCGCGTTGAAGGACGAGGATGACGACCAGGTGCTGGCCGAGCTCGCGAGCTTGCTCCACCAGATGACGGGACGGCTACTGCAGTTCGCGGATTTTGCTCTCGCGAGTCGGATCTTCTCTGAGCTTCGGGATCGACAGCGTGCGCTCTTGCATGCGCCTTCGATTACGGGCCGTGGATTTGCGGTTTTGAATCGGAAGATGGATGCGACGACACAGACGCTCCTGATGGAGGAGCTCCAGTCGAAAGAGCCGGCACGCCAGGAGAAGGCATCGCAGGTGCTCGAGAGCATGGGGAAACCCGCGATCCCTCTTCTCATCGAAGTCATCAAACAAGAGAAGGACTTCCGGACTCGGCAGCTCGCGGCCGGACTCGTGGCGCAATTGGGCCCCGACGCGGCGGCGCGGCTCAAGCGCGAGGTCGTTTTGGAGGTCACTGCCGAGCAGCGATTTCGCATTCTCGAGGTCGTGGATGTGGTCACCCACGATCTCAAGACCGAGCTCGCTTTTTGTTTGTCGGACGTCAATCCGAAGGTGCGCCGCGCGGCGTTCCGCCTGACCGAGCGTCTCAACGACAAGCAAGTTCTCGAGCTCCTCGTCGATTTCGCCCGGCACGAAGACATCGGTGTTGCCAAAGGCTCGATCCGGAGTCTTGCGAACCTGCACTCACCCCATGCAGTTGGCGCCTTGATCTCGACGCTCGAAGTGACCGACGAGCCCGAGCGGGCGATCGCGTGTGCGCAGGCGCTTGCGCAGCTCGGTGATCCGGTCGCGATCCCCGCGCTCGAAACTGTGCTCACCGCACGAAAGTTTCCGATCCTCGGGGGCAAACGTTGGAACGACCAGGTCCGAGCGACGGCCGCCTTCGCGTTGGCGCAAATTGGTGGCGAGCGCGCCAAGCGCGCGCTCAAGGCAGTCGCCGACGATCCGGACCCGCGAATCCGTCAAATCGCTGCGGCTGGTCCACGCGAGAGCTCGAGTCCTATCCTCGAAGAGCCCGACGACGCGATGGAATCCGGTGACGAGGGCGAAGGCGTCGCCTAGTGTCTCGTCTCAGAAGTTCTGTGCATAAAGCTCGAGGTCATTTTGTGCGCTGGCGAGGCGTGAATGCGATGGCATACCTGGGTATTTCGAGTATT
>CAMYKY010000100.1 GCA_947259165.1 uncultured Acidobacteriota bacterium
AGCTCGGCTGGTTCGCTTGCGTGTTGTCGGCAGCGCGACAAACACCGTGGCTCGGTGTTCTCGTGGTGAGCGTTCTCGTCGTTGTCCATCTTGCGACGAGGGGGACACGCCGCGAGCTGCTCTTGATCGGCGCCAGCGGCGTGATGGGTGCCATCGCGGATTCTCTCCTATTGCACACTGGCCTCGTTGCCTACGCATCGCAAACCTCTTCCGATTGGCTCGCACCCGCGTGGATCCTGGCGATGTGGGCGAACTTTGCCATCACCCTCCGCCATTCGCTCGCATGGCTCTCGCGGCGATGGGCCTTAGCCGGAATCCTCGGAGCCGTTGCGGGGCCCGTGGCGTATTGGGGTGCCGCGAGTCTCGGCGCGGTGGAGCTAGCATCGCCCATTCTTGCGAGCGGCGTCCTGGCGGTCGTTTGGGGAATGGCACTTACCGCCTTGTTGTGGGTATCCGCAAGGGTTCGCTGACGAGCGCAATGCGAAAACGCGCGTTGCTTTCGCGTCCCGTCTATCCCGCGTCCCTCAGGCGCGCCAACCCATTCTGCTCGGCATGAACTGCTTGAACGGCTATCTTCACTTCCCTACTTCAATGCGCTGGCGGAAGAGCTTCTCGAAGCAGAAGGCAGGGGCGTCGTGGCCGCGTTTTCTCCGAGCGGGCTGAGCCTCGACGAGCCAGCTCACCGATATCACCGGGAACTGCTTCGGGAGATCGTGTCGGGAGAGCACCGAAGGCTCGGCGATGCGATGCTCGACGCGCAAAGCACCTATGCCGACACCAGCGCCTTCCCTGAGCTCCTGCGCATCTACCACCTTTTCGGAGACCCCGCCCTCACGCTTCGCTAGCCGCGCGTCACCCACCTCGTAGAAATCGAATCCGTCACGGACGATCAGAGCAAGCGGTTGGAAATCCATGCGGTTGGCAATGTCGGAAGCACCAAATCCGCCGGCAAAACGGCGTTTACCTCCAAAGTGGACGTGGCGTCTGACCGATAAGGAAGTCGAGCGACTCTTTGTTTTCTACTACCCCGCCAAAATTTCCAGTGGAAACCGAGGACTACCGAAGCGACGATGTCTTCGGCCGATCGGGAGAAGCAACCGCGCGGGCGATCATGACGCTCATCGGTGATGGCCGAGGTGATTCGGCTTGCTTCCGCGTTCTCGATATCGGTTGCGGCATCGGACGTGTTCTCAAGCCCATGGCATCGCGCGTGCGCGAGCATCGCGCGTGCGCGAGATCGTCGGTATCGACGTCTCGCGAGAGATGGTCGCGCGGAGCGCGCAGTGGCTCGCGGGCGTGCCGAACGTGACGACCCGGGAGAGCTCGGGAGTCGATCTCGCGGACTTCGAGGATGGGAGTTTCGACCTCGTGTACTCGTATGTTGCGATCCAGCACATGCCGCGCCCGGTGTTCCATCGCTACCTTGCGGAGGCTCATCGCGTGCTGCGCGACGGCGGTTGGCTCGTGTTCCAGATCTATCTCGGCTTGCGACCGGAGCCTCCCCTCGGGGACACGATTTCGCTGGGAGTGTATGAGGAACTGGAGCTCGTGAACCAGCTCCGCGAGAGTGAGTTCCACATCGAAGCGCGTCAGCTCGAACATCAGACGGGTGACGGACTCGCTAGCTGGCTCGTGCTCGCGGCGCGTGACGACGTTGTCGCCGCACGGAACTCTGACGTCGGTTCGGTGCAGGAAGTCTCCGGCGACCTCCGCTCGCCCATGGATGGGCACTTGTATCGAAACCTCGCGCAAAACCAGATTGCAGAAGGGAGGCGCCGTGAAGCGATCGATACGATGAAGCAGCACCTGGAGTTCAATGCCGGTGCGCTCGCCGTCGCACTCGAGCTCGGTGCGTTACTCGTGGAAGAGGGGCGCGTCGAGGAAGCGATCGACGTGCTCGACACGATGACGCGCGTACACCCGGATTTGGCCGAGGCCTACGTCGACCTCGCGCAGTTTCTCGCCCTCGTCGGTCGGTCGCGACAAGGCAATGAACGTGATCGACCGGCTCCGCGAGGGGTTTCCCGAGGATAGGGGGCTACACCATCGCGCAGAGCAGCTTCTCCCAGCCGCCAAAACCGCGGCGCGGATCTGAAGGTGCACTGCGCGCGAGCAAACGTCGGCGGGGGTCGAAACGTTCGTTTGGAGAACGACTACCTCACCGGATGCGGGCAAGGCGCGGAGCAAGACTTCGAACCGCGCGTAGCCGGCTCAATACGAACAATCCAATCGAGTAGAATGGCCGCTCACTGGAGCCGCCCATGGTTGCGGTTCAAAGACCCGGGAGGGCTACATCCATGCGACGGCTACTCAACAAGCTGGTTTCCGCGAAGCGCGGGTCGGACGATTCGCGAGCAGTCGGGTTGCTCGCGGTCGTACTCCTGATGCTTTTTCTGTCTCCGGCGGGACTACGTGCGCAAAGCGACGAGGAAGCCGCGCAGACTCGAGAGGCAGATCGGTGGACGATCGTGCACGCGGGCACCTTGCTCCGAGTCCCCGGAAAGGAGCCGCTGGAGCGACAGTCGCTCGTGATCCAAAACGACAGGATCGATCGTGTTGTTGCCGGCTACGCGACTTCTGAGTCGCTCGAGCTCGATGCGGCCAAAGTGATCGACCTCGAGGACGACTTCGTTCTGCCCGGTTTGATGGACATGCACGTTCACCTCACCGGCGGAAGCTTGCCCGACTCCGTGCCGGACGAAGCGGCCGACGTTTATCGCCTGACGATCGGGATCGTCAATGCCCGCAAGACCCTGCGCGCCGGCTACACGACGGTGCGCAACCCCGGAGCGACCGGCTGGTCGATTTTCGCGTTGAGCGATGGCATCGACGCTGGCGAACTCGAGGGACCTCGGATGTTCGTCGCGGGGCATACGATCCGTATCGGAACCGACGGAGGCTCGGGGTCGTGCTACAGCGTGGAGAGCTGCCGCGCAGCTGTACGCCGTCAGATTCAGATGGGCGCCGATTTTATCAAGGTCTACGCAACCTGCAGCGGGGGGCAGCCGTGCTCGCACGAGAAGGCGCCGGCCGTTTTCTTGAAGGATGAGCTCGAGGCGGTGGTGCAAACGGCCCAGTCGCGAGAGATGAAGGTGGCCGCGCACGCCCATACGACGGCTGGCATCAACTTGGCGTTGGAAGCCGGTGTGGATTCTATAGAGCACGGGTCTTGGCTCGATGAGAGGTCGTACGAGCTATTGCTCCAATCGAACCGATTTCTCGTTCCGACGTTGATGGTGCGAGACCTCGTACAGCGCAATCTCGATAAAATAGAGGACATGACACCCGAGCGACGGACTCGATTGGAGCGTTCTCAGAAGGAACACCCGAGGCGCGTGGCTGAGGCCTTCAAAGCCGGGGTGGTCATCGCGTCGGGTAGTGACGCGGGCGTTGTCCCTCATGGCGACAATGCCCGCGAGCTCGAATGGTACGTCGCCATCGGACTCACCGAGATGGAGGCGATTGTCACCGCCACCGTCAACGCCGCGAAGCTTCTGGGCGAAGAACAGGACTTGGGCACGTTAGAGGACGGAAAGTACGCAGACCTCATCGCCGTTTCGGAAAACCCGCTCGAAGATATCTCAGCCCTGACCGATGTCGATTTTGTGATGAAAGGCGGGGCGGTCGTCGTCCCCCGCTAGGATCTGTCGGCCCGCGGATCCGTCCGCGGGCCGCGCTCTGATGATCCCCCGAGCTCGAAACGAAAAAGCCGGTTATTTCAACGGAACCAGGTGGCGTCGCCTTGTGAAGAAGTCCGCCCACGCCCAGGATGGAGCAGAAACCTGATCGTTAATAATGATAGAGTCACCGGCAATGAGCTCCAGCCTCGGTGGTTGTCTTCGCTTGCGATGAAAATACCCGCATTCCCCGACGATGAAGCGCGTCGTCAGGATAGTCTCGATTCGCTGAAGCTCGTCGATACCCCGTCCGAGGAGCGTTTCGACCGCATTACGCGGCTCGCGCAGAGCTTTTTCGGCGTCCCCATCGTGCTCGTTTCCATGGTCGATCGCGAGCGTCAGTGGTTCAAGTCATCCCAGGGCCTCGATGCCTCTGAGACACCGCGTGATGTGTCGTTTTGCGGGCACGCGATCCTGGGCGAGCACGCTCTCGTGGTAGCCGATACGAGTCAGGACGAGCGCTTCGCGGACAACCCACTCGTAACCGGGGACCCCAAGATCCGGTTCTATGCCGGCCATCCCGTCGCGGCTCCTGACGGCCAACGAGTGGGTACGTTGTGTCTCATCGATACCGAGCCCCGGGACCTATCGGCGGTCGAGCAGCGAACCCTCGCGGACCTGGCCGCCCTCGTCGAGAACGAGTTGAAGTCGAGTCAACTCAGCGAAACGCAGCTGGAGCTTCGCACAGAGCTCGCAACCGCGCAGATGAAGGCTGCGATTGATCCGCTGACGCGTCTTTGGAACCGTGAGTCGATTTTCGAGATTGCTCGCCGAGAGCTGGCGCGAGCGAAACGTTCTCGCACGCCGCTGGCGGTGGCTTTTGTCGACATCGACGATTTCAAAGCGATCAACGACGGGTACGGACATCTCGTTGGCGACGACGTGCTGCGCTTCATCGCCGAGCGCATGCGAGCTGCGGTGCGTCCTTATGACGCCGTCGGCCGCTACGGTGGCGAGGAGTTTCTCATTGTTCTCGCCGAGACCGACCGCGACATCGCCGAGAAAGTCTGCGAGCGTGTTCGCCAACGTATTCAGGAAAAAGACCCGGACGCCCAAAAGGGGACGCCCACGGTTACGACGAGCGTCGGGGTAGCTCACGGGACCGGCGACAACCTCCCAGAGCTCGAGCGCCTCGTGGAGGTCGCCGACGAAGCGTTGTACCGGGCCAAGCAAAGCGGGAAGAACCGTGTCGTGGTCGCCCAAGGGTCTTTTTCGTAACAGCCTGTCTATCATGATGGGAGCTGTCCGTCCGAGCGCGCAACGGCCTTGGCCGCGATTCGGCGATTTGGACCGTCGATGTCGGTGTCGTTGAGAAGCTACCTGGACCACCTTCGGTCGAAGTTGCCGAGCCCCCCGAGTCGCGATTAGGGTCGGGTTACCGGACTTGGTGCTTTGGTTCCGCGCCCTGCGATTTGACGGGTGGCTCTTCCAGATTCGGGATCCGATGGTCGGGGTCGATGGCCGTCACTTGGGCAAGGAGCTGCTGGGCCCGTTGCGTCTGCCCTTCGCGGTGACAGAACTTGGCTAGCGTCACCAAATATCGTGCGTCCCAGGGATCGAGCTGAGTCGCAATCTTCAGATGCTTTTCCGCGTCTTTGCGCCACCTCGGGTTGTGCGCTAAGGCCGCGCCGAGAAGATGATGGTGGTCGGCTTCGTTTTTTTCGCTGAGCTCGATGGCGGCACGACAAAGCTGAATGGCAGTCCAATAGTCTTTGCTTTGAAACGATATTTTGGCGCGCCGGAACACGGTTTCGGCTTTGACGTTATCCTTGGCGGGCGTTGGGCCCGGTCTCGTCGGCTTCTCCCAGTCTTCGCGCTGGTTGGCGTACTTATCTTCCCATTGCACGAGCTTCTCGTACGCAACCGCCTGAGACCGAGCCGAGAGCGTCAGGAAAGCGTCCTTCGCGCGGGCTTGGATGACTGCGAGTTTTTCATGAAGAGCGCCATCCGGAAGGTGCGAGAACTTGGCGGGCGCGAACTCATCGCGCATCTCACCGTGGGCCTTTTCAATGGTTGCGTAGCTCGCACCTGGGTCGAGACCAAGCACCGCCCAGTGGTTTTGGTCCTGGACCCGACGGTAAACCCGCTCTAGGTGTTTCTCGAACTCGTCGGCATCGGAGTCATCCTCGGCCTCGACGACGAAATCGATGTTCTCAATACGCTCGACGACGCCGGCATGCAAAAGACCTATGAGCGTTTGTAACGTCTTCTCCTCTCCTACGGCCGAGGCGCTCAATATCTCTCCGGTGCTCGAGAGTCCGTCGACGAGCTCCAGAACGGCTAGCTCCTCGGTTGACAGATCGAGATTATGAACTAGTACCGGCGGATCGGCGACATGGGCCAAGACGAACTCGTCGGTGAGCACCTTCTCGCGGTAGCGTTGCACATCGCTGACGTGGCGCGAAGCGTGGATGAAGACTTCCGCCACCAGGACAGGAGAGAGCGTCGCGGCGTCCGCGGGAACTTCGTCCGAGAACACGAGACGCTCGCAGGGCTCGAGGAGCATCCTGCCCGCCGCTTCCATAATCTGGAGACGTACGAACCCTTCGATCTCGCCCCCCTTGAGGTAGCCGAGCGCGACCAGGATTTGACCCACTTTGCGACCCGTACGGATTTCCTCGGCCGCGCGAGAAAGCTGTTCCTGCGTGATGCGGCCTTCGCGCACCAAGACATCTCCGAGTCGCTCGCTTGGAAGACTGGAGCGACAGCCTACGAGCCGCCCCTCCTCGAAGAAGAGGAGCCGTTTGAGAGTCCCCGCTTGAGCGATGAGCGCGCCACTCTTTCCGGCTTGCTGGATACGCTTGATGGTCTTGGAGACTCGGGCATTGAAACTCATCGCGGTGTCTCGGTCACCTCATCCGTTCGCGAGCGCGCCTCGCTTCCGCGTCATTGAACGCTCGGTAAACGCGTGCCCTTTCCTCCAGGCGTCGGGCCAGCAGCGCGCCGACATCGCTGAGCCCCGATGGGTGCACGACGAGATCGGCAGCGGCGACGAAGGCCTGGTTTCCGTCGCCGGTCTGGAATTCTTCTCCGATGAGGATTAGAAACGTGCGGCGACGCGCTTCAGGTGACAGGTGGTCCATCCTTTTGTAGAGAGTCTTCCCCTCTTCCAGGACGGGCCCTGAACGCGCGGTGACCATGAGCTCGTAGTCTCCTTGGTGGAGGAGTCGGACTTTCTCTTGCCAGGGGTTCAGCGATTCCGGGGCGTAGCCCTGCTGCTTCAACAAGTTGGTCATTGCGCTCGCCAAGTGTGCATCTTCGAGCGCGACGAGGGCCGCCGGAGCTGACTGCTCGCTCGACGGGGTGAAGCCGGTGGTCCGAGGCGCCTCAGCCGGCGTGGGTGCCGATGGTGGGTCGGTGGCCGTCGGCGCACGGCCGTTTCCGGAGGGGCTGGCTCCAGGGGGTTCCGGACCATATTTCGCCGCCGCGCCGCCGGGATTGTCGGTGCCGGGCAACTGGATCCCACCAGCACACTTTGGACAGCGTGTCCGGAAGGTGTGGGGGGGGATTTTGGCCTCCTCGATGACCAAAGGGTAAGAGCACCAAGGACAAGCGATCTGCATGGGGTTACCTTTCGATGAGACTGTCGAAGTCGGAATCGACGATGGGCTCGGCGGTTGCGGGGACGGGGACCGCTTCAACCGCTTCGACATCAGGCTCCGACATCGAGCCTTCGGCGGCCAGCTGCAATCTCAGGTTCGTGGGATTGGTCGCATAAGAGAGTGCCTTGTCGGGATCAATCGTGCCGTCGTCGACGAGCCGTTTGAGCTCCGAGTCGAACGTTTGCATTCCTTCGAGCGCACCGTCTTCCATCGCGTCGGTGATACTCTTTCCGTCCCGCTCGCCCTCCTGGACGTACTCCTTGGTTCTCGACGTCGCGCGCAAGACCTCGCACAGCGCCAAGCGCCCTCCGCCCTGTTTGGGTATGAGCTTTTGGCTGACGATCCATTTGAAGGATTGGGCGAAGCGAGTTCGGATCTGACGCTCTTCGTTTTTGGGGAAGACGCCAACGATGCGATCGATGGTCTTTGCGGCGTCGATGGTATGCAGCGTCGAGAGGACCAAGTGTCCGGTTTCTGAAGCTTCGAGCGCGGTCGAGATCGTTTCGACATCCCGCATTTCGCCCACCAGGATGACCTTGGGCGCCTGGCGCAAAGCGGCACGCAGAGCGAGCCCGAAGCTTTCGGTGTCGCCACCGACTTCCCGCTGGTTGATGATGGCCTTCTTGTGACCGTGGAGGTACTCGATCGGGTCTTCGATAGTGATGATGTGAATGGATCGCTCGCGGTTCATCTTGTCGATGATGGCGGCAAGCGTGGTCGACTTGCCGGAGCCGGTCGGTCCGGTGACGAGCACGATCCCGTTCCTCTCGTCCGCGATTCCGGCCAGCTGTGCTGGAAGTCCCAGACTTTCGAAGCTCGGGATCTCATTGGCGATCACGCGCAAGACGATCGAGTACGAGCCGCGTTGCGAGAAAACGTTCACCCGAAACCTGGCCCGCTGCCGCAAGGAATAGGAAAGGTCGACGGAGCCGGTAGCCATCAGCTTTTCGGCTAGCTCGAGCTTGTCGTTCAGCAACCGCATCGCGACGAGCTCCGTGTGGTAGGGGAGCAATCGCTCGAGCCCGGCGAACGGGACGCTCTTGAGGGAGCCGTCGACTTCGACCTGTGGGGAGGCGCCCACAGAGAGGTTTAGATCCGAGACCCCTGGAGCGACGTCCAGCATCGCTTCGAAAAGCTGTTCGGGATCGAAATACGCCATGCAGAAATCTCCTAAGATATTGTGGTCGAATGCTTTAGAGCTTGAACCCCGACCTCTTTCGAGCGGGATTCAGCCGTTCTTGGATTTCAGGTGTTGTCAATGACTCGGTGGGAGTGCAAACGCCGTACCACATAGACGGCGAGCGGGCCGTCTTGCTCGTGCGTGTCGCGGCCGCAGGGCTCGGACGGATTGGGGTCGTCGTCGATTCGTCTTTGACGCCCGGGTCGGGCGGAGCTCTAGGAATTCTCGGTCACACGAGAAACGCCCGCATACGGGGTGGCTCGGCGCTCAAGTCCGGAATTGCCGCCGAGCGTCTGACGTAGTATTCCGACAACAGCCCGTCGGGGTCGCGTAGGTAGAAGCTTCGTTTCGTTTCGTTGTCGACGCTCAACTCCGGAGTGATACCGCGCTCCACTAATTCGTTTTCGGCGCTTTCCACGGCACCGACGCTCTCGAGCTCAAAGGAGACGTGGTGGTAACCGCCGGCGCCATTTCGTTTGTTGCAGATCACGAGGTGATAGGGATATTTGGCTAGGCTCGCCCGCAAGTAAATGACGTCCTCGCTTCGGCCGACTTCCTCGAGGCCGCTCACGCTGGTGAGGAACGCTGCGAGCCGCTCGACGTTTTCCGTGACCAGCACTGCATGCGTCAGCCTGCGCGGATGGACCGGGGCGTCCTCGACGATCCGAATTTCGGGGTGCTCGTCGTAGCGAGAGTCCGAGAAGGGCTCTCCATCCTCGGGGTTCCAACCCGCGGTGATGAGCTCCATCTCACCGTGAAGCACATCGCGCCAGTTTTTGACGGTATCGCAGTAGTACTCCATGGAGTTCCCGTCGGGGTCGTAGAGGTAGACGCTGTGGGCGACTTGGTGGTCGACGGTCATATCCACCGGGACCTCGTCATCCCGCGCGCGCCGGTAGGCGTCGACGAGGTCCGCCTCGTTGGCGAGCTCCCATGCAAGATGACCCAGGCCGACATTTGCGCCGACACCTTCGGGGATTTGAAGAAGTCCATTGCGACCATGGCGCGCCTTGCCCCCGGTCGTTTCGATCATCCCGAGATCGTGCGGTGTGTTGCCCGTGCCAAGAAACGTGGCGACGAGGTCTGGCTCCCAAAACTCCACAGTGAGTCCGCAGACCTCGTTGTAGAACGTCTGCGAGCGCTCGAGATCATCCACCCATAGATTCGCGTGCCCCAGGCGTCGCGGTCGGAAGTAAACGTCACCGTTCATGATGCTCGTAGCCGGCCCATGGTAGCCCACGCTCATGCACTCGTGAAAGTGCGTGCTGAGCGGGGTGTTCTATTCAACGATACTGACCGGAAAATACCTCCGTCATCAGCAAAAAAAAGTGTCAGGCCGGATGAATCCCCACAAGCTTTGTCTTGCATCGGGCGCTGATTTGGTTTCGAGCACTGCGCCGCCCACCCGCCGTTCCCGTTCCCGTTCCCGTTCCCGTTCCCGACTAGTATTGTTGCGACGAATTCATGCGTTCTGTTGTCGCTAAGTATGGCTAGGACACAACGCATGAGCTCGTCGTAATATTCCTAATCGGGAACGGGAACGGGAACGGGAACGGATAAAAAGGGATTGTCCAGGACAGCCCCCGCGGAAGTTTTTGTGGGGATTCATCAGTTGTGTCAGGTACCTTTTTTCCTAACCCACAGGGTCTCACAAGAGTTACCTGACTTTTTCTTCCGCCTTTCTTGAGGCGGAGTCACTGTGCACGTCGGAGACTGGAAGACTTGCCGTCGTGAGCGCCCCCTCACCGGGCGAGCTTCGCTCGCCGCCCTCTCCCCCTATAGGGGGAGAGGGATTCCTGGGTCGGGGGACTCAGGTAGTTTCCTTGTTTGATAGATCCGAGTCGGGACCTTGCTCGGGATCGTGGAGAAAGAAAGATCACGTGTCCGACTGCTTTTGAGCTATACTGTTTTTGCGTCTAACGCATTCCGATCTGCGTCTGGCTCTTCGCGGTAATCCCTTCCGGTTTTCCCCGAAAAAATTCAGCATCACGTATTTGCCTAGATCGGCCCTTTGCCTAGCACTGGGTAGGCCGATTTAGGAGCTTAATACAGTTATGTCTTTCGATACCCTTGGCCTGTCGGCCGAGCTACTGCGGGCGGTGGCCAAGCAGGGCTACGACGTACCCACACCGATTCAACAACTTGCGATTCCTCCCATCCTTCGTGGCGAAGACGTCATGGCGCGTGCCCAGACGGGAACCGGCAAAACGGCTGGTTTTACCCTGCCGATTCTGCACCGACTGACCGAGACATCGGAACCACGTGGCCGTCGGGTACCGATCCGGACGCTGATCCTCACTCCGACGCGTGAGCTTGCTGCCCAGGTGCAGCAGAGCGTGCGTACCTATGGTCGGTACTTGCCGATTCAATCCACCGTCGTCTACGGCGGGGTCGGCTTCGGCCCGCAAGCGCAGATCTTGCGGCGGGGAGTCGACATTCTCGTCGCGACACCCGGACGTTTGCTCGACCACGTGTCCCAGAGAACTGTCGATCTCTCGAAAGTCGAGGTTCTTGTCCTGGATGAGGCCGACCGCATGCTCGACATGGGCTTCATCCACGACATCAAGAAGATTCTTGCGAAGCTTCCGTCGAACAGACAGAACCTGTTGTTCTCGGCGACGTTGTCGAAGGAAATCCAGCGACTTGCCGACGCGTTGTTGAATAGTCCCACGAGAGTCCAGGTGGAGAACACAACGTCGACCGCAGACGGCGTGACACAGGTCGTTCATCCCGTCGATCGTGGCCGGAAAAACGCCCTTCTGTCGTCGCTGATTGGCGCCGGTAGCTGGACGAAGACGCTCGTCTTCACGCGAACGAAGCGTGGAGCCGACCGGCTGACCCAACATCTGAATCGAGATGGAATCCGTGCGTCCGCGATCCATAGCGGCAAAGCTCAGGGAGCTCGGACACGCACCCTGGCGGACTTCAAGAAGGGCTCGGTCGCGGTGTTGGTGGCAACCGACATTGCAGCGCGTGGACTCGATATCGATCGACTCACGTACGTCGTTAACTTCGACCTTCCCTACGTCGCCGAAGACTACATCCACCGTATCGGCCGTACGGGTCGCGCCGGCAAAACGGGTGATGCCGTGTCTCTCGTCTCGAGCGAAGAAAACAGTCTTTTGAACGGGATCGAACGACTACTCGGCAGCCGTATTCCCAAAGAATCCGTCGCCGGGTTCGAACCCCGTCACACCAGCGACAACGGTTCGCGTCCCAACCGTGCACGCGCCAACGGCGCGGGTCCCGGCAACAACGCGCGTGCCAATGGAAATCGCCGTCCTCGCCGAATGACGGAGCGAAGCGGTGGTCGACCCGCGGCTGCAAAGCCCGGTCGGCGAGGTGGTTTCAGCCGCGGTTCACGACAGAGCTGAACCCTTTACTTTTCGGTCCAAAACCCTTCGAGCTCGGTGTTGGCGCTGCCTCAGTGCCAGCACCGAGCTCTTCCAATTGGTGAGTACGCTCGGCTCGATTGCTCGAGCGGGCTCATGCCGTTCCGGGCACGGCTAATTCTGGCAATGGCTCAGAGCGGAACAGTCGCGCGGCTGGCTTGGCGATCCAACGTGCTACCGTCGTCGATCGATTCACTCGGGCGCTATCCGTGGCGATGCCGGTGTTTGCGTACATTTGCCGGTAGAGTTTCGACAGTAGAACGAACGCAAGCCGTGCTCGCAGGTTCGGTGTGCATTTTGACCGCTTCCACACCGAACTCAACGTATAAAAACGATCCCACACCCCCTGCGTGTGTTGACGGATTTCTTCGGGGGAGAACACTGGGTGCGGGGAGTAAATCTTTGGGCGGAGCTCCTGGGGGATCAGCCAATGGCGGGTGAGAGGGACGCCGCCGATTCGAGTGGTGTCGTCGGCCATCGTCTTCTCCCACGCGTTGAAATCCAAGGTGCCCGGAAACGGCGTCATGATGACAAATTGCGCGAACGTCAGGTCCGCTTCCTGTGCGAGCGCTGCTGTGGCGGCGAAGGTCTCTGGACGATCCGTCGGGAGCCCGAAGATGAACGACCCCAGGACGTGGACGCCATGTTCGCGAAAAACGCGCAGTCTTTCGATCAGCTCATCACCGGAAGCGTTGAAGTCTTTGTAAACTGCCTTGAGACCCTCAGGGGTCACCGACTCGATTCCGACGAGCGCTCCTTTGATGTTCGCCTTGTGCATCGCGTCAAGAAAGTCCGGGTCTTCCGCGGCTTCCATCGTGATTTGGGTGAAGAACACCATGTCGCGGGGGAGCTCGGCCATCCGCTCCATCAGCTCGAAGCGCTCCGCGCGTAGCGAAGTGAGTTCTTCGAGTCGAGCCGAATCGCCACGCCGCTCGGCGAGTTTCAGGTCGTTCAACGCGACTGGATAGAAGTTGTCGTCGGCCAGCGCGATGAAACGGAAACCGAGGCGGCGGAGCTCGACAATCTCCTGAATGACGGCGTCCGAAGCTCGCTGACGAGGCTCCTGACCGTCCGTCCGCCACACCGAGCAAAACGAACAATGCTTCGGGCAGCCGCGCACGGTCTGTACCGAAGCCCACATATAGTCTTTCGCTGATAGCAGGTCCCATCTCGCCGGCCGAAACTGGTCAGCCGGGATTCGTCCCGCTTCGTACGTCTTTTTCAACTCGCCCGCGACGCAGTCAGCGAGGACTGTCGCCCACACGACGTCGCCGTCGCCCTTGACGACAGCGTGCGCCTGGCCGAGATCAAGAGCCTCTTCGGGGTATAGGGTCGCGTGGATACCGCCGTAGATCACGTGGGCGCCCCGCTCGCGCGCTAGGCGCCCGACCTCGTACCCGCGCAGCGCATTGCCGGTGTGGATGCCAATCCCGACCACGTCGCCGCTTGCGATCGTCGAAGGGTCGATTTGCTCCAGCGTCTCGTCCACGATTTTCGGCACGCCGTACTCTGCGGGCGTGGACCCCGCGAGGACGAACAGCCAACGGGGCGTAATGACACCAATGCCGAACGAGATGTGACTCGGATTAATTAGATGTACGTCCATCAACCCTCCCTAACGGAGTTGTACTGCGGACGCGAGTCTCGGCGAAAGGCTGACGTCTCAGAATAAGAAGCAGAAAAAGCACGGGAATCGTTCCCGGAGTATAGCACGGGGTCGGGATCGTTTGTTTTCAACCCAAACGGTGGATGGAATGCGTCTTGACGATCAAATGCACCGACGCACCGACCCGGATCCCGAGCTGCGAGACGGCGCGGCGGGTGAGTTTCACGTAGACAGGCTCTGGCGTGGCCACATCGACCATGGCGACGCCTCCGCTCTCGTCGACGGCCTCGACGACACCGGCGAAGACGTTTCTCGCCGACAGACCCACCGGCGGTTGCCGAGACACGAGGATGTCCTCCGCGAAGAGTCCGACGAGGGCACGCTCGTCAGCGTCAGGACGATGCGCCTCATAGGGGATGACGAGCGCGAGTCCGCCCATCGTCTCGACGCGCGTGATTCCTTCTTCCGGCTCGTGCGCGGTGACGCGCACGTCGAGCACGTTCTCGAACCGACTTCGAAAAAACTCGCCCTCCGCGCCCGGACGCGTCAGCACCGCTCGTGGCGCGCCCCGACCCACGACTCGCCCGCGTTCGATCACGATGACTTCATCGCACAGCGTCACGACTTCGGAAACGTCGTGGCTGACGACGAGTGCGGGAATGCGGTAGCGATCCCGCACCCGTTGAAGGTACGGCAGGATCCGCTCCTTCAGCCCCGCGTCGAGCGCGGCGAGTGGCTCGTCCAGAAGCAACAAGCGTGGTCCGCTCACGAGTGCTCGACCCAGGGCGACTCGTTGGCGCTCGCCCCCGGAGAGCTTGCTCGGATCCCGATCGAGAAGGTGTTCGATCTCTAGCGCCTCGACGACCGAGTCCATTGGGATCGAACCGTCGTTGCCTCGCACGCCATAGCCGAGGTTGTGACGAACGTTCAAATGAGGGAAGAGCAGAGCGTCCTGAGGCACGTAGCCGACACGTCTTTGCTCGGGCGGGAGACAGACATGGTGCTCCGAGGAAAACAACACCTCGTCGTCGATCCGGACGTCTCCCTCGGCGGGCCGCCGCAAGCCGGCGATCACTTCGAGAAGAGAGGTCTTTCCCACGCCGGACGGGCCGAACAGCGCGGTGACCGGCTCGTTCGCGTCGAACGAGACGTCGAGCTCGAACACGTCGAGCGGTAGTCGGACATGGACATCAATCATGCGAACGTACCCTCGTTCGCATGAGACTGCCGAGCGTGAGGCCGTCTCGAGAGTCGCCCGGCGAGGCCTATCGCCACAAGCGCCACGAGCACCGTGACGGCCGCGAGGCGATAGGCCTCGGGATCTCGGCCGAGCTGCACGAGCTGGAAGATCGCGAGCGAAAGCGTCTGCGTCTCACCGGGAATGTTGCCCGCAATCAGGATCGTTGCCCCAAACTCACCGAGCGCGCGCGAGAAGGCGAGAACGAGCCCAGCAAGGATGCCTCGATAGGCGAGCGGGAGGCTCACCGTGAAGAACACGCTCAGCGGGCCCCTCCCGAGCGTGCGCGCGACCGCTTCGAGGCGCGGGTCTATGTCCTCGAACGAAGCTTGTACCGTCCGAACGAGGAGAGGAAACGCGACGACCGCGCTCGCGATGACCACCGCACGCCACGTGAAGGCGACCGAGACTCCAAAGCTTTCGTAGAGGAAGTGCCCGAGCGGGCGGTTGCGACCGAATAGCTCGAGCAAGAAGAGTCCGATCACGGTCGGCGGCAAGACGAGTGGGAGCATGGCCAAGGTCTCGATGACAGATTTGCCGCGGCGTTTTGTGCGCGCCAGCCAGAAGCCCAGCGCAATTCCCACGGGAAGCGTCAGAAGCACGCCTCCGAGAGCCATCTGCACGCTGAAGGCGACGAGGCGTCCTAAATCGAGCGTCATGGTCTCGTTTTGGGCTGGTCCTGAGGCTCAGGCTCGAGAAAAATGAACCCAAATCGTTTGAAAACCTTGCCGGCTGCCTCTGACGTTACGTACCGATAAAGAGCGCGCGCGTCTCGGCGCTCGCGATCTTGGGATCTTTGGACGATGCCCAGTGAGTAAAAAATGGGCGGTCCCACTTCTCTCGGAACTGTGTAGAGGATCTTCACGCGTGTCTCCATGGAGGCGTCGGTGCGATAGACGAAGCCAGCGTCGATGTTGCCGCTCGCCACTGCGGCGAGCGCTCCTCGAACATCGAGCGTTGGGACGACGCGAGTTCTAAGGCGTGACCACAGCCCCTGGCTTTCCAGGTACCTTCGAGCGTAAACCCCGGCGGGGACGGCTTCGGGGTCAGCCATGGCGATACGAGCAAGCGCCGCGAGGTCTTCGGGTTTGTCCACCGTGTCTGGTCCATTGCGTTGGCCCACGATGACGAGCTGGTTCGATAGCACGTCCGCGTGCTCCCCACCGGCGATCAGGCCTCGTGCGGCGACGCGATCCAACTGATGTCGATCCGCGGAGAAGAAGAGGTCCGCCGGCGCCCCGGCGAGAATCTGGCGTGCCAGATCGCTGGACCCGCCGAACTGGGCCACAACGCGGGACGAGGGATGGGTCATCTCGAAACCCGAAACGACGGCGACCAGGGCATCGGTCAAGCTTGCGGCGGCGAAGATCCGAATTGGCTCTTGCGCGGGCAGCGTCGCCGGAAGCACTAACCCGATCCCGACTAGAATCGATGCCTGCAAGATGTCGCTACGCAACGGATCGCTCCTCTCCCATTCGGGCGACCTCGAGGCCTGGGAGATCGCGGGTGAGGCGTCTGAGCTCCGTTCGTTTGAGCGCTTTTCGAAGTGCTGCGATTGGCTCCGAGCCGGCGAGCTCCTCACGGCAGAACGCGGTGAGATCGGCGATCAGCGCGGTGTCGGGTTCGACGCCGTCGGCCACGAGCACCGCCGCTCTTACCTGTTCGCCGAACTCGTCGTCCGGGATGCCGAACACGGCGGCATCGGCCACGGCGGGGTGGCTCATCAGGCGCGCTTCGACCTCGGCCGGATAGATGTTGACCCCACCCGAGATGATCATGTCGATCTTACGATCGGAGAGGAAGAGGTAGCCGTCCTGGTCGACGTAGCCGACGTCACCGACCGTCATCACCCCCGGCGCGAGGTGAGCAGCCTCGGTCTTGGCCAGGTCGTTGTGGTAGAGCACGTCGCCACCGAGCCGGTTGTGGATGTAGATCGTGCCGACCTCGCCAGGCGGCAACTCGTGGCCGTCGTCATCGATGATCAGGACGTGGCTGAGCGGTGACGCCTTGCCGACGCTGCCCGGCTTGGCGAGCCACTCCCGACTGGAGATCAGGGTGCCGATGCCGGCGTCGGACGCCGCGTAGGTCTCATGGATGACGGGCCCCCACCAATCGATCATCGCCCGCTTGATCGCGGGTGGGCACGGCGCCGCGGTGTGCCAGACGGTGCGGAGCGACGAGCCGTCGAAGGCTGCCTTGACATCGTCGGACAACCGCAGCAACCGGGCGAAGTGGGTCGGGACGAAGTACGCGTTCGTGATGCCCAACTCGTCGATGTCGCGCAGTACTGCGGCAGGGTCGAAGCGACGTCGGAGGACGATCGAGCAACCGGCAGCGAAGGGCACGGCGCCGAAGATGTAGGGCCCGCCGTGGTACAGCGGTGCCGTGATCAGGCTGCGGCCGTCAGCCTCGATCTGGAACAAGCCGGCGTACCCCTGGGCGGCCAGTTCAGCGAGTTCGATCTCACCTGTTCCCACGTTGATGGTACTGACTGTCTCGCCTTTATCAAAGTGGATTCCATTCTGGGTAAGCAGGGTTTCATAACGGATGGGGGGTTCGTGGTCAATTAGCCAGTCATCAGCGACAGCTTCACGATATGAGTAGGTATAGATAGGTTTCCCGAAAATCTCACTGGTGTGTTTAGCCGGCGTGGCCGTCATGCCTACTTTGACTGCATCGAAATAATCCAATACTCGACGATAACTCGAGAGATATTGACTGAGATCACGGACAACCAGCTCTCCCTCTGTCATCTCCTGATCGAGAGTGTAACCTCTATGTGCCTCGTCGATAATAATACAATCAAACTCATCCACGAGTGGTGGTGTATCTGATTTAAAGATACGGTGCACCATCGCTTGAACGGTGGAAACCTGGATACGAGTCTCAGCTTCTGCTGCCATGTCACCAAGCACCGCAACATTGTATATTTTGGAAAGAGACTGATTTTGCTCTAACGGTGCATCATCGAATACTTCTAATGCCTGTATCCCTAAGGCGCGCCTATCAACAAGAAACAAAATACGTTTGAAGCGTTCCGCCTTCAAAAAACGATACATCAGACCAATGATAGTGCGAGTCTTGCCAGTGCCTGTGGCCATTGCGAGAAGGCACTTGGTCTGGCGCTGTTCTAATGCTTCCTCAACTTTACGAATAGCTTTTTCCTGATAATCCCTGAGTTTCAGATAGGCAAAACCCTCTTGCCGGAGCTTTTCCTCAGCAGCTTTTCGACTACGGGTAAGTTTATCGAGCAGGCCTTCTGGACTATGGAAGTCGTGTAGTGGCTTTGAGAGGTTTGAATACTCCCGAAGGTCTCGGAACCATGTGCCAGACTGCTCTGCCAATTGTTTAACATAGGGTCTCCCATTACTGGAATAGGCGAAAGGGATCTGAAAGTGGCCATCCTTGGCGTCTGGCCAAGCGATAGTCCGCCCTTCTCTCTGCCAGGCCGTTTGCATTTGCGTATTAGGAGTGAA
>CAMYKY010000101.1 GCA_947259165.1 uncultured Acidobacteriota bacterium
CGGGAACGGCGGGTGGGCGGCGCAGTGCTCGAAACCAAATCAGCGCCCGATGCAAGCCAAAGATCTTGTGGGGATTCATCAGGGACTGTCCCCTTTTTTGGAGAGGTCGGCTCGCGAAGCGAGGCGGGTGAGGGGAATTTCTTGTTGCCGCAGGAATACGTGAAACCGCGGTTCCATACCCGCGACCTTGCCGCCGGTCGGGGTTCGCGTTACAGTTGTAAGAGCGCGAGCTCGGTGCAACTAACCAACAGACAACGTTACCAGCACGAAGCGGGGCCTTTTTGGGGCGCCGGAGAATTGCGAACACTATGCGCAGACTGAGAATCCGACGATATCTCGCCGCGGGTTTGCTCGTATGGATTCCACTCGGCGTCACCTTGTTCGTGCTGCGCGTCCTCATCAATTTGATGGATCAGTCGCTGCTGCTGATCCCGTCCGCACTGCGGCCTGAGAACCTTCTGGGGTTTCGCATTCCTGGGCTTGGTGTGATCTTGACGTTCACGCTACTGATCACGACCGGCTTCTTCGCCGCGAACCTGCTCGGGAAAAAGCTAATTACTGCCTGGGAATCGTTTCTCGCACGCATTCCTTTGGTGCGCTGGGTCTATTCCGGCGTCAAGAAAGTCGCCGAGACGCTTTTGTCGCCGCGCAACCAGTCTTTCCGAAAGGTGCTCCTCATGGAGTACCCGCGCAAAGGTATCTGGAGCCTCTGCTTCCAGACCTCGAGCTCTCTCGGCGAGGTGCAGGCTCGCACCGGTCAGGAAGTCGTGTGCGTCTTTGTTCCGACGACACCCAACCCGACCTCGGGCTTCATCATCCTCGTCCCCAAATCGGACGTCATCGAGCTCGAAATGACCGTCGACGAAGCTCTCCGAATGATCATCTCCTTGGGCGTCGTCGTCCCCGACTGGCGACGAGAACAACTCCCCGTCGCCGAGTCGCAAGAAGTGTTGTAGGCCGCCCGTCGCCGCACCGTTCCCGTTCCCGATTGTAATCAGCCTGAGACCCTTCGCCATCGCTGGCCGGGGTGTTGAATCCCCCCCGAGTTCGCACTACGATGACTGTTCGACTGGGAGGCTCCTGAATGATCCGAACGACGCTTTCGATGCTCGTGCTCCCGCTCCTGGCAGGGGCTGCGGCTGCGGAAGAAAACGACGCCGTGACATTCACACGCGATGTCGCACCGATCTTCGTGAAGACGTGCATGACCTGCCACCGACCCGGCGAAATCGCACCGATGTCCTTGCTCTCGTATGAAGAGGCGCGCCCTTGGGCCCGCTCTATCAAACGCGAAGTCGATTCGCGGGCGATGCCCCCGTGGCACGCGGACCCGGCATACGGCACCTTCTCGAACGACCGTCGGCTCTCGGACGAGGAAGTCCAGACGATCGTCGACTGGGTCGACGCCGGCGCGCCACGCGGCAACCCGGACGATATGCCGGAGCTTCCGGAGTTCCTCGAAGGCTGGCAGCTCTCCCATCTACTCGGCCCACCGGATGCCGTTTTCCAGATGGAAGAAGAGTTCGTCGTCCCCGCTTCAGGACCCGACATCAACCCCAACATCGAAGTATCGATGCCTCTCGATGGCGACAAGTGGCTGATTGCCGCCGAAGTGCGGGGCAACCCAAGAGTCGTGCACCACAACGTCGTCTCGGTTTACGGGCCCGACGGCGAGCGAGATAGAACGGGCCGCCTGGCGAGCGTTGTCCCCGGCAAGCAGTATGACCTCTTCGCGAACGGCTCGGGTAAATACGTCCGCGCCGGCTCCCACCTCCGCTTCGGACTTCACTACCATCCTTACGGGAAAGAGGAGCGCGATCGTTCTTCGGTCGGCGTCTGGTTCGCCAAAGAGCCTCTGCAGTACCAGGTGTATACCGCCGTGGTCGCAGATCCGGAGCTCGCGATCCCGCCGGGCGATCCGAACTACTTGAGCGTCGGAGAGTGGGAGTTTCCGTTTGATTCGGAGCTCACGCTCATGAAACCGCACATGCACTACCGCGGCAAGGACATGGAGTACCGGGTCGTCTATCCGGACGGTCGTGAAGAAATTCTGCTGAGTGTGTCCGAGTACGACATGAACTGGCAGATGAACTATGAGCTGGAAGAGCCTCTTTTCATGCCCGAGGGCTCCAAAATGATCGTCACCTCCCATTTCGACAATTCCGCCGAGAATCGCTGGAACCCCGACCCGGAAATGTGGGTGTATTGGGGAGATGACTCGCGCGACGAAATGATGGAGGGGTGGTTCGACTATCGTAAGAAGCTCGATCGTCCCCTCGATCCGACGGAAGCGCCACCACAACCGTAAAAGAAGAGATCGCCGATGTTGATTCACGGATTCATGCTCGCACTGACGGCGCTGCTGCTTCCCGTCGACCAGAACCCGGCCGGCAATTGGAAGATGACAATCAAAGTCGGCCACGTCGGCGAAGGCTTGCGCACCGTGATCCTCGAGGTGACCGAGGACTCCGATGGGAACGGCTACCAGGGCCAGCTCACCAGCATGCAAAACCGCATGACTCACGCCGACGAGGTCACCTTCGAAGGCCAAACGCTCACCGTTTGGTATGACGCCGCAGGGACGGTCACCTCGCCAAGCGGCACCCAAGATGTCACCGCGAAACGGCAAGAGACTCAGCTCTTCGCGGGCGACGCTCCCGAGCCCTACCAAAAGACATGGCGTGGGGCTATCGAAAAAGACGGCGACGCGTACACGATCGTGACTCGAAGGAACACGTTTGCCTTCACGAACCCCGACACCTTCGCCGAGGAGCTCGCGAGCCTCGCAGGCAACGACGCGTCTATTACTGGCCTGTGGCGAATCGACAAGATCGAAATCCTCGCTATCGCGGCATGGGAGCGAAACCGTCGCTAAGCTCGTTGTTCGCCCCACGCTGAAGCTCCTCGTTCTCGTCGTGGGCCTCTTGGCTTTCGGCGGTTGCCAAGACACGAGCGACCGGATCGAGCAGCCGACACTCGCTATCGTCAACGCCGCCGTATGGACGGGCGACCCCGACAACCCCAGCGCGGAGGCTGTTCTCATTAGTAAGGACCGCATCCTCGCGGTGGGTACGAACGAAGAGATCCGCGCTCGGATCGGCGACGCCGAAGTCGAGGTCGTCGATGCCGCCGGCCAATTCGTCACCCCAGGCTTCATCGACTCCCACGTGCACTTCCTCGACGGGGGCTTCAAGCTCGCCTCGGTCCAGTTGAGAGACGCGGCAACACCGCAAGAGTTCGCTCGCCGCATCGGCGCATTTGCCGCCACGGTGCCGCCCGGCACCTGGATCATGGGCGGCGATTGGGACCATCAACTTTGGGGCGGCGAGCTTCCCCACCGCGGGATGATCGACGAGTTGACGCCGCAACACCCCGTCTGGGTGTACCGCCTCGACGGGCATATGGCACTCGCCAACAGTCTCGCGCTCGAAGCGGCGGGGATTACAAGAGACACCGAAGACGTCCCCGGTGGGACCATCGAGCGCGACGGCAATGGTGAGCCCACGGGTGTTTTAAAAGACAACGCCATGAACCCCATGCTCGAGGTGCTGCCACCGCCGAGCGACGACGAGTACGATCGCGCCCTCGCAGCCGCGATGAGCCACGTCGCCGCCCACGGCGTGACGACAGTGCACCAAATGGCAGGGTGGGACAGCCTCGAGGTACTCCGCCGCGCTCGCGATCGAGAGTCACTCAAAACGAGGCTCTACGCCGCGGTACCGCTATCCGACTGGGAGCGGCTCCGCGACTACGTGGCTCGTGAAGGCCGCGGTGACGAATGGCTCTCGTTCGGAGCACTCAAAGGTTTGGTGGACGGCTCGCTCGGCTCGCACACCGCGGCGTTTCATGATCCCTTCGACGATCAACCCAGCGACCGCGGGTTGCTACTCGAAACGGAGGAGCAATACTACGAGTGGATCGCGGCCGCGGATGAAGCAAAGCTGCACGTCATCGTGCACGCGATTGGCGATCGAGCCAATCAAGTGCTCCTCGATATCTTCGAGCGTGTTGCCCGAGAAAACGGTCTTCGCGATCGCCGGTTTCGCATCGAGCACGCTCAGCACCTGCGCCCTGAGGACATCGCGCGATTCGGCGAGCTCGATGTTGTCCCGAGCATGCAGCCCTACCACGCGATCGACGACGGACGGTGGGCGGAGAGCTACATCGGCCCCAAGCGGGTTGAGACCACATACGCGTTCAAGAGTCTCATCGACGCCGGCGCGCGCATGGCGTTCGGAAGTGATTGGACCGTGGCACCCGCATCACCCATCGACGGTATCTACGCGGCGGTGACCCGGCGCACCCTCGACAACGCGAATCCCGACGGATGGGTTCCAGAGCAGAAGTTGACCGTTGAACAAGCCCTTACCGCCTACACGGTAGGCGGCGCCTTCGCCTCGTTCGAAGAGGACCGCAAAGGGATGTTGAGGGCAGGCTACCTTGCCGACATCGCCATGCTCGACCGCAACCTCATGTCGATACCAACCGAACAGATTCCCGAAGCAACCGTCACGATGACGATCGTTGGCGGCACCATCGTCCACCAACGCTAGAAGCATCCGAAGGTCCCAAGACTATGAACCCCTACGTTTCCTCCCTCATGTCCGATGTTCAGGCCAAGAATCCGGCGCAGCCGGAGTTCCACCAGGCCGTCGAAGAAGTCGCCGAATCGCTAGTCGTCGTACTCGACAAGCACCCCGAGTACCGCAGCGCGAAGATCCTCGAGCGAATCATCGAGCCCGAACGTGTCGTCATGTTCCGCGTGCCGTGGATGGACGACCAGGGCGAGGTCCCCATCACTCGAGGATTTCGGATCGAGGTGAACAGCGCCATCGGCCCCTACAAAGGCGGGCTTCGATTTCATCCGTCCGTCAATCTCGGCATCCTGAAGTTTCTCGCGTTCGAGCAAGTCTTCAAGAATTCGTTGACGACACTTCCGATGGGTGGCGGCAAAGGCGGCTCGGATTTCGACCCCAAGGGCAAGAGCGACCTCGAAGTCATGCGCTTTTGTCAGAGCTTCATGTCCGAGTTGTTCCGTCATATTGGCCCGAACACCGACATTCCTGCCGGCGATATCGGTGTCGGCGGCCGTGAGATCGGCTTTCTTTTCGGCCAGTACAAACGGATCGCCAACGAGTTCACCGGCGTTCTCACGGGTAAAGGGATCCACTGGGGTGGCTCTCTCATCCGGCCCGAGGCGACCGGCTATGGCGCCGTGTATTTCGCCGCGAATATGCTCGAGACCCGCGGTGAGACTCTCGAGGGAAAGTCCTGTCTCGTTTCCGGGGCCGGCAACGTCGCCCAATTTGCAACGGAGAAACTGACCGAGTTAGGCGCAAAGGTCGTAACGCTTTCCGATTCGAGCGGACACATCTACGATCCCGAGGGGATAAACGCCGAGAAACTTGCCTGGGTCCAGGCTCTCAAGAACAAGCGGCGAGGCCGCATCAAAGAGTACGCAGCGGAATTCCCGGGCGCCACCTATACGGAAGCGGACCCCGGCGCCGACCACAACCCTCTGTGGGCCCACAAGGCCGAGTGTGCGTTTCCCTGTGCCACCCAAAACGAGATCAACGTCAAGGACGCCGACAATCTGTTGGCCGGCGGTGTCTACCTGGTGACCGAAGGCGCGAATATGCCGTCCTCAGCGCAAGCAGTCGAGCACTTCATCGACAAGAACATCTTGTTCGGCCCCGGAAAAGCGGCGAACGCGGGCGGCGTCGCAGTGTCCGGACTCGAGATGGCCCAAAACAGCATGCGCTACAACTGGACCCGCGAAGAGGTCGACACCCGGTTGAAAATGATCATGAAAGACATCCACACCGCGACCGTCGGCGCCGCCGATCGCTTCGGCACCCCGAACAACTACGTCAACGGGGCGAACATAGCAGGCTTCCTGAAGGTCGCGGATGCGATGCTCGACCAAGGAGTCGTCTAGCTAGTACTAGACTAGACTAGTTGGCCAGGTACGCGTAGACGTCAACAGAGGCGCTTCTCTCGGTGGTGTTGTAGAGAAACATGCGATAGGCAGAAAAGCCGATGGGGAGCTCGCCGCTCGTTCCGCTGAAATAGAGAGCGGTGGCCGGCGCGGGGTCGGCGACGGCTTCCAGCTCGAGGTGCGCCTCGCCTTCGGCCAGTGCTCGAAGAATATTCTCCTCGTCGGGCACGAGGACGAGAGTCACGGCCCCGCCACCACTCGTGCTGCCGCGGAACTGTCCGTGAAGACTCAAAACGACCGAAGTGAATCCGGTCGTCTCGAGCGGACCGACGTCCGTCCACAAACCCGTCTGCTCGCGAGTCGCCGGTGCGACCACAACGTCGATCATACTCGCCGTCTCGCTATGAGGGATCGGCGACGCGATGTTCACCTCACCCTCGATGGGGTGCGGGTCCTTGAGATTCACCACGAACGTTCGCGTGAGCTCTTGGACCCCTAGCGTCGTGACCGCCGCCAACAAACCCACTGTGACAAAAGATAGAAATTCGTAGCGCATCGTGCCTCTCCTCCCGAGGCACGATTCTATGTGTTTTCAACTACGCGGGCTCTACTTCCACTCCCATACCTTCATGACAGTGTTGCCAGCCCCATCGAGCCAACGGGACGAGTCCCCGCCAACTCAACCACATGACCACGGGGTCAGAGATGTATGATGTGGCGCAACGGCCATAAAGGATTCCACTCACGATAGGATGACTGCTTGCGAGTGAGCTCGATCTTGGAAAATAGCCGCACATCCACCCGTGCCACTGAATGCTACCCGACCCGAACCTCCCCAGCCCGGACGAAGAGCGTGCCGGATTTAGAACCGGGAACCCGTTTCGTCCTGACTTCGCCGCTTCGTGTCTTCGTGTCCAAAACCAGTCGTAGATGGTAACCGCCAAGGATCGCTTCCACGGTTTTCAGGACCTCATCCAGAACCGTGTCCAGGACGTCCTGCTCGTCTCGTCGCTGTACGACTACTACATCCTTTCGCAAGATGGTCGACTCAACGAGCAGTTTCTCGGCGAATTTCTGGAGCTGAATCTCCGCCACACGCCGAATATCACTCACGTCTTCTCCGGCGAGGAGGCGCTTTCCCGGGTGACTGCTTCCAGTCGCTACAATCTGATCATCACCTCGATCGAGCTAGGCGACATGAACGTCCTGCAGCTCATCGACGAGCTGCGCAGCCAAGGGATCGAAACCCCGGTCGTGCTCCTCGCCTACGATCGTCGAGAGCTGGCGCGGTTCATCGAAAAACACGACGTCACCATTGAATCTGACCGACAAGCTCATGCGAATCCGGGCGCGCCCCAAGATCCTGTTGAGTGACCACTACGAAGAGGCGTGGAGCTACTTCGACCGCTTTTCGGAGAACATCCTCGGGATCATCTCCGATATTCAGTTCCCGCGCGACGGTCGGCTGCAGCTGGACGCCGGGGTTCAGCTCGCCCGAGCCGTCCGAGCCGTTCGGCCCGATGTCCCCATCATGCTCCAATCCAGTCGCAGTAGGAATGACGCCGAAGCCCGCTCCGTCGGGGCATCGTTTCTCCTCAAAGGCTCGCCGCTGCTTCTGTTTCATGTCCGCGAGTTCATGATCGAAAGCCTGCGCATCGGTGACTTCGTATTTCGGCTACCCGATGGCACCGAGGTCGGGCACGCGTCCGACCTCAAAACGCTGGAGCACATGCTCGAGAAAGTGCCCGCCGAGAGTCTCGCGTACCACGCTGAGCGAAACGATTTTTCGACGTGGCTCAAGGCCCGTACCGAGCTCGAGTTGGCGGCGAAGCTTCGGCCGCGCAAAGTCTCCGACTACGAGACGCTCGAGGACTTGCGCAACTCTGTGATCGAGTCGATCGCCGAGTACCGCCAGGAGCGCAATCGCGGCCAGATGGTCGACTTCGATCGCAACACGTTCGACGCCTCTGCAAGTTTTTATCGCATCGGCGGAGGTTCGCTCGGTGGCAAGGCGCGGGGTATTGCCTTCGTTAACAACCTGCTGAATCAGTACCACATCGACCGACAGTTCCCCGGGGTTGCCGTCTCGGTTCCGAAAACCGTGGTCATCGGCACGGACGTGTTCGATCGGTTCATGGAGGACAACCAACTTTCGGATTTCGCTATCCAATGCGACTGCGATGACGACATCGAAGTCCGATTCCAAAAGGCCACTTTTCGTCGCGAGCTAACCAAAGACCTCAAATTATTTCTCGATCGAGCACGCTACCCGCTCGCAGTTCGCTCCTCGAGTCTGCTCGAAGACTCCCAGCACCAACCGTTCGCTGGCGTTTACGAGACCTACATGCTCGCCAATAACGACCGCCGATTGGATACCCGGCTGGCGCAACTACTTGCAGCGGTCAAGCGCGTTTATGCGTCGACTTTCTTGTCGAGCGCAAAGATCTATCTCGACGCCACGCAGTACCGTCTCGAAGAAGAGAGAATGGCGGTCATCATCCAACGCGTCGTCGGCTCGGCCCATGGAGGACGTTTCTACCCGGACTTCGCCGGCACAGCACGCTCGTTCAACTTCTACCCGACGCCGCCCGCCAAGAACGACGACGGGATTGCGGCGGTCGCGCTTGGGCTCGGAAAGACGGTGGAAGAGGGGGGCAGCGCCGTTCGCTTCTGCCCGAAATACCCCCGTCACGTAGCGACGGACTTGCCCGCGGCCCTAAAAACGTCGCAGCAAAGTTTCTACGCCATCGACCTCCGGCGCACCGACCGCATCGAGCTCGGCTCGTGGGGGCTCGAAGACGCCGAAGCGGACGGCACCCTCGCTCCGCTCGCGTCGACGTACTCCGAGGAGAACCAAGCGCTCTATGACGGCGTCGCCCGCGTCGGCGCTCGAATGGTCACGTTCGCGCCGCTGCTGAAACACGGTGTGTTCCCGCTCGCCGAGATACTCCAGACGCTTCTCGATATCGGTGGTGAGGGCACGCGGGCCCCGGTCGAGCTCGAGTTCGCCGTGAGCCTGACGCCCGCATCCGACGGCCGACAAGAGTTCGGCTTCCTGCAACTCCGTCCACTGGTACTCGCCCAGGAGCTCGAGGAGATCGAAATCGGCCCCGTTGACGAAAGCTCGACCGTCTGTCACAGCATGAGTGTCCTCGGTAACGGCCGCATCCCGAACCTGCACGACGCCATTGTCGTGGACTACCACCGTTTCGACCGGAAGGACAGCCGCCTGACAGCAGACGCCGTAGCAAAACTGGGTGCGACGCTGCGCGCGGAAGGCCGGCCCTATGTTTTGATCGGCGTCGGGCGATGGGGCTCACGCGAGCCTTACCTTGGCATCCCCGTGGCCTGGAACCAAATCTCTGGCGCACGCGTGATCGTCGAAGCCGGCTTTCGCGATTTCCGCGTCACGCCGTCCCAAGGGACCCACTTCTTTCAGAACCTGATCTCGAACAACGTCGGCTACTTCACCGTCAACCCGGAGGAGGGTGAAGGCTTCGTCGATTGGGACTGGCTAGCCGAGCAAGACGCGGCGGCCGAGGACGGTCCCGTCCGACACCTTCGTTTCGACGCGCCTCTTATCGTGAAGATGGACGGTAAACGCAACACGGGAGTCATCCTAAAACCTGATTCAAAAAGGAAACCGTGACTCGACGTTTCGGAAACGGAAACGGAAACGGAAACGGGAACGGAAGAAGGACTCCCCACGGAGGCCCTCGAACTGAAAGCCATGTAGAAGCACGCACGAAGACCCAAATATTCTCTGTGATTTGTCCGTGCCTCCGTGGTGGCAAAGGGCCCCGTCGAGCTCCGCATGCCGAGTGATATATTAGTCAAACCATGAAAATCGCGTGTATCGGTGGCGGTCCCGGTGGCCTCTACTTTGCCATCTCAGCCAAACGTCGCAATCCCAGCCACGAAATTCACATCTACGAGCGCAATCGTCCCGACGATACGTTTGGTTGGGGCGTTGTGTTCTCCGACCAGACTCTATGGAACTTGCGCGAGAACGATCCGGTATCGGCGGATCGCATCTTCGCGGCGTTCCATCACTGGGACGACATCGAAATTCATTTTCGCGGCGAGCGGATTCGCACGTCGGGCCACGGCTTCGCCGGGTTGTCGCGCAAGCACATGTTGTTGCTACTCCAAGAGCGCGCTCGCGAGCTGGATATCCACCTTCACTTCGAGACCGAGATCGACTCGGTCGAGGACGTCGGCGAGTGCGACCTCGTAATCGCCTGCGACGGGCTCAACTCCAAGATCCGCACCCAGCTCGCTGAACACTTCGAGCCGGACATCGAGCTGAGGAAGAACAAGTTCATCTGGCTCGGTACCCACAAGGTTTTCGACGCCTTCACGTTCTTGTTCGAAGAGACCGAGCACGGCTGGGTGCAAGTCCACGCGTACCGATTCGACGAGGAAACGAGCACCTTCATCGTCGAGTGCACCGAGCAGACCTGGGAAGCGCTCGGGATCGACAAGATGACGAAGCCCGAGAGCAACCGGTTTGTCGAGAAGCTGTTTGCGAAATATCTCGATGGGCACGAGCTCATGGACAACGCGGCGCATTTGCGAGGCTCTGCGTGGCTGACGTTTCCTCGAGTCGGCAACCGGAAGTGGTATCACAAGAACATCATTCTCCTGGGCGATGCCGCGCACACCGCACACTTTTCGATCGGCTCGGGCACCAAGCTTGCTCTCGAAGACGCCATCGAGCTGGCTGCCCGCATCGAGGAGCACAACGACCTCGAAAAATCACTCGCGATTTACCAAGAGCATCGTGAAGTCGAGGTTTTGAAGCTCCAAAGCACCGCACGCAACAGCACCGAGTGGTTCGAGAACGTCGAGCGTTACGCGAATTTCGAGCCGCAACAATTTGCGTACGCGCTGTTGACCCGGTCTCAGCGCGTCAGCCACGACAGCCTGCGCCAACGCGACCCAGAATGGATGGACAGCTTCGAGCACTGGTTTGCGAAACGCGCCGGTGTCCCTACCGACGCACTGGCCGGGCGTCGCATCCCACCGATGTTCACGCCGTTCAAGCTACGCGAGCTCGAGCTCAAAAACCGCGTTGTCGTCTCTCCGATGTGCATGTACAGCGCCGACGACGGTACTCCGGGTGACTTCCACCTGGTTCACCTTGGCTCTCGTGCCATGGGGGGCGCCGGTCTCGTCTACACCGAGATGACCAACGTCGCCCGTGACGCCCGAATCAGTCCCGGGTGCGCCGGCATGTACAAACCGGAGCATGCCACCGCGTGGAAGCGTATCGTCGACTTCGTCCACGAAAGCTCCGATGCAAAAATCGCCATGCAGCTCGGCCACGCCGGGCCCAAAGGCTCGACCAAACTGTTGTGGGAAGGAATGGACGAGCCCCTTGACGAAGGCAGCTGGCCGATCATCGGACCTTCGGCGACGCCCTACGCCGAGATCAATCAGGTTCCGCGCGCGATGACCCGCGACGACATGGACCGCGTCGTTTCCGAGTTCGAACGCTCGACAAAGATGGCGGACGAAGCCGGATTCGATCTTCTCGAGATTCACGCAGCGCACGGCTATCTCCTGTCGGCCTTCATCACACCGCTGTTAAACGAGCGAACCGACAACTATGGAGGCTCGCTGGCAAATCGCCTGCGCTTCCCTCTCGAGGTCATCACCCGATGCCGGGAAGTCTGGCCGTCTGGAAAACCGCTCTCGGTACGTATCTCGGCGACCGACTGGGTCGACGGAGGGATTACCGGCAACGATGCCGTGGAAATCGCAACGGCGCTCAAAGCCGCCCACGTCGACATCATTGACGTCTCCGCCGGCCAGACAAGCCCGAAGGCGCAACCGGTCTACGGCCGGATGTTCCAGACCCCTCTAAGCGATCGAGTGCGAAACGAAGCGCGCATCCCGACCCTAACCGTCGGTAATATTTTCGAGCCCGACCACGTCAACAGCATTATCGCTGCCGGCCGCGCCGACCTTTGTTGCCTCGCGCGACCGCACCTGGCGGACCCCTATTGGACGCTTCGCGCCGCCGCGCAACAGGGCATCGACTGGATGCCGTGGCCGAAGCAGTACGTCGCCGGCAAGGACCAGCTGGAGCGAGGGCTGGAGCGGACTCTCGGGATGGTCATCGACATATGAAGCTGGCAACGTTGAAACCGAAGCATTTCCTCTGGAGCGTCGAGGGCGCGGTCGCGACGCTCACCTTGAACCGACCGGACCGGAAAAACCCCTTGACGTTCGACTCCTACGCGGAAATCCGCGACACCTTCCGAGACCTCATCGAGGCCGAAGACGTCGACGCCGTCGTCGTCACTGGCTCTGGCGGTAACTTTTCCTCCGGCGGCGATGTCCACGAGATCATCGGCCCCTTGACGAAGATGGACATGAAGGACCTGCTACGCTTCACCCGGCTGACCGGTGACCTGGTGAAGTCGATCCGTGGCTGCCCCCAGCCCGTCATTGCGGCTGTCGAGGGAATCTGCGTCGGCGCTGGCGCCATCATCGCGATGGCGTCGGACCTCCGGGTCGGAACGACAGAGAGCAAGACGGCGTTTCTGTTCACCAGGGTCGGCCTCGCAGGGTGTGACATGGGAGCGTGCGCGATTCTTCCGAGAATTATCGGCCAGGGCCGCGCCGCCGAGCTCTTGTTCACCGGACGGAACCTTGGTGGCGACGAAGGTGAACGCTGGGGCTTCTACAATCGTCTTTGCGAGCCCGACACCGCGCTGCACGAGGCGCAAGAGATGGCGGCTCGCCTCGCCGCCGGCCCCAACTTCGCCCACATGATGACCAAAACTCAGCTCGACAAAGAGTGGGCCATGAGCCTCGATGCCGCGATCGAATCCGAGGCGCAAGCGCAGGCCATCTGCATGCAGACTCGTGATTTCGAGCGCGCCTACCAAGCCTTCGTCAAAAAGGAAAAACCCAAATTCGAAGGAGACTGATGGGGCGCGACGACTTCCTTTCCTGGCCGTTTTTCGATGAGGAGCACCGCGCCCTCCGAAGCGATTTGCAACGCTTTGTCACCGAGCTGACTCCGCTCGACGATGATGGAGACCACCGAGCCACCTGCCGTCGCCTCGTCGAAGCCCTGGGGAAAGACCAATGGCTTCGCTACGCCGTCAACGAGCTCGAAGTCCGCTCGCTGTGCCTCATTCGTGAGACGCTCGCTTACCACCACGGACTCGCTGATTTCGCCTTCGCCATGCAAGGCCTGGGCAGTGCTCCGATCACGCTTTACGGATCCGACGACCTCAAATCAAAGTACCTCCCCGCGACCGCTGCCGGCAAAGCGATCGCGGCGTTCGCCCTTTCCGAGCCGGACGCCGGTTCCGACGTCGCCGCCATCGCAACCACGGCCGATACCGACGGCGATAGCTACATCATCAATGGCACCAAGACATGGATCTCGAACGGTGGGATCGCGGACTACTACGTGGTATTCGCCCGCACCGAAAAGGTACCAGGTACCAAATCGCTGAGTGCGGTTGTCGTAGACAAGGACACCCCCGGCTTCGCGGTAGAAGAGGAGATCGAAGTCGTTGCTCCGCACCCGCTCGCCAAGTTGTCGTTTCGCGACTGCCGGGTGCCGCGCACTCAACTCGTCGGTAACGCCGGTAAGGGACTCAAGGTCGCACTGGGTACCCTCGACGTCTTTCGCGCGAGTGTCGGCGCCGCGGCGCTCGGGTTTGCGCGGCGCGCGCTCGACGAGGCCCTCGTGCGAGTCGAGACGCGAGAACAATTCGGTCAGAAGCTTGCCGAGTTCCAGCTGACGCAGGCGAAGCTCGCCGACATGGCGACCGCCATCGACGCGTCGGCGCTTCTCGTCTACCGCTCGGCGTGGACCAAGGACACCGGAGCCGAACGCGTCACCAAAGAATCCTCCATGGCGAAGATGTACGCAACCGAAGCGGCTCAGAAAGTCGTCGACGACGCCGTGCAGCTTTTCGGCGCAGCTGGCGTCGTCAAAGGGGGTGTGATGGAACGCCTCTACCGTGAGGTCCGAGCGCTTCGTATTTATGAAGGAACGACCGAGATCCACAAGCTGATCATCGCCAAGCAGGTACGTACAGATGCGTAAGCCGCCCACCGGCAAAACGGCGCACGTCGACACGTTTGTCCGCGACCACCTGCCACCGCCGGAGAGTTGGCCGGATCTTCTGTATGACTTCCCCGAGGTCGACTACCCGCCGCAGATGAACGTAGCGACAGAGTTCCTCGACGAGCACGTCGAGGCTGGCCGCAGTGAGCGCCCCGCCCTTCGCACTGGAACCGAGCACTGGACCTATGGGCAGCTGCTAGAGAGAGCGAACCGAATCGCCCACGTCCTCCAAGACAACTTTGGCCTGGTTCCGGGCAACCGAGTACTCCTGCGCTCACCCAACAACCCGATGATGCTCGCGTGCTGGCTGGCCGTGGCCAAAGCAGGAGGCGTCGTGGTCGCAACGATGCCGCTGCTGCGACAAAAGGAGATCACCGTAGTTGCCGACAAAGCTCGCATCGGACTCGCAATTTGCGACGACCGGCTGATGGAGGAGATGGAGACCGCTTACAACGCGTGCTCGCACTTGGAGAACGTCGTGACCTACGAGGGGCTCGAGCGCCTCACCAAGGAAAAACCCGAGACGTTCGATAACGTCGACACCGCGATCGATGATCCGGTGCTCATCGCGTTCACCTCAGGCACCACCGGCGCCCCCAAAGGTTGCGTTCATTTCCATCGAGATATCCTCGCGTCTGCCGATGCCTTTTTCAAAAACACGATCCCGTGCGACGAGAACGACGTGTTCACCGGTTCCCCTCCGCTGGCTTTCACCTTCGGATTCGGCATGCAGGCCGCGTTCCCGCTCCGTATCGGCGCAAGCACGGCGCTCATCGAGCGACCCAGCCCCGACGCCATGCTCGAGACCTGCCAGCGCCACCGCGCGACTGTGATTGCGACTGCACCTACCGCATACCGGGCCATGACACCACTGGTGTACAACTACGACCTCTCGTCGCTCCGCCACTGCGTCTCGGCCGGAGAAACCCTACCGCTTCCGACATTCGAGGCATGGCTTGAGGCTACTGGACACCGAATCATCGACGGACTCGGCGCCACCGAACTGTTCCACATGTTCGTCCTCGCGGTCGGCGACGACATCCGACCAGGCGCCACCGGCAAGCCTGTATACGGCTACGAAGCCAAAGTCTTCGATGACGACATGAACGAGTGCCCTCCGGGCGAGACCGGACGGCTCGCCGTTCGCGGCGTGACCGGTTGCCGCTACCTCGACGACGAGCGGCAATCGACGTACGTGCGCGATGGCTGGAACTTCACCGGCGACGCGTACAAGATTGACGAGGACGGCTACTTCTGGTTCCAAGCCCGCACCGACGACATGATCATCTCCGCCGGCTACAATATCTCCGGCCCGGAAGTCGAAGCCGCGCTCCTGGCGCATGATGCCGTGGCTGACTGCGCCTGCGCCGCATCACCCGACCCCGAGCGCGGGTTCATCGTCAAAGCGTTCGTCGTCCTCAACGAGGAACACTCCCCCAGCGACGAGCTCGTCAAGACGCTACAAGATTTCGTGAAGCAAACCATCGCGCCCTATAAATATCCCCGCGCCATCGAGTTCGTCGACGCCCTGCCGCGAACCGAGACCGGAAAAGTACAGCGATTCAAATTGCGGCAGCAGGAGCTCGAACGAGAGGCAAAAGCATGACGATACACCCTTCACTCACCCCACCGGGTTGGCCGCGCGGCAAAGGCTATTCGCACGGCATCATCGCAGACGGCCGCTTCGTCTTCGTGGCCGGCCAGGTCGGATGGAACGAGAAAGAGGAGTTCGAAAGCACCGACTTCGTGGTTCAGTTTCGGCAGTCGTTAGCCAATACCAAGGCAATCCTCGCCGAAGCCGGCGCCGCCCCCGAGCACATCGTCCGCATGACGTGGTTCATAACCGATAAAGAAGAATACCTGTCCCGCCTCAAAGACGTCGGCGAAGCCTATCGAGACATCATGGGCAAAAACTACCCGGCAATGGCCGTGGTCGTAGTGAAAGGCCTCATCGAAGACGGCGCCAAACTAGAGATAGAAACCACCGCCGTGGTCTAACCTCTCCCCCCCCGGGTCCATCTCGGATATATCCCTTCGTTCGTCGACCTCGTAATGAGCAATTGCCTCGGGAAGCACGCGTTAGCAAACCATGCCAACCGGATAAGACCAACAAAGTTGACCTCCCGAGGCAGCATTAGCGTGAACGCTCGTGTCTCTTGCCTTGGCATGCGCGAAGTGCGAGCGACGAAAAAGGCCATGCGATAAGAAACACATGGACACCGTAGACGAATTGAAATAGCTTTTGGGCGACGAGTTGCTTCAAAAACAAAAGGGGAATCACATGTCTGAGGAAGTAACCAGCGGGCCACCGCGCTCGTTTTACGTGATCAGCGGTATCGCACTGGCCTGGAATCTCCTGGGTGTCGTGTTCTATGTCATGCAAGTCACGATGAGCGACGCAGTGCTTGGCGCCATGGAACCGGCAGAACGCGCATTTGTTGAATCGACACCATCATGGTTGATCAGTGTTTATGCGATCGCGGTTAATGCCGGTGCATTGGGATCTTTGTTGCTGATCCTGAAGAAGGCCGTATCAGTTCCCATTCTGATTGTTTCGATGCTGTGCATTATTGTGCAAATGGGCTACTCGACGTTCATGACCGACGCGATGGAAATTTATGGCGGTGGTGTTGCCGCACAAGGCGCGTTTATTACCTTGATCGGGATATTTCTTGTCTGGTATTCGCGAGGTGCCAAGGCCAAGGACTGGATCAGCTGAGTCAGGCTCCACCGGCGTGACCTGACCCCTCTTACGGTTTCGGGATGCGGACGGTCTTGCTAATCATCAGCGAGCCGGAGAGGACGAAGAGCAGGACCAATGGGTGTAGCCCACCGCCGGCAACGCTTAGCGCGCCACCGGGAAGTGCTCCCCCGACGCGGTCGAGAGCGACGAGGACGACGAGAACCACGACGAGTGCGAGGCTCGTCGGGATGGGGGTGCCTTCGAAGTAGGCGACTTTGCCAGATTCGTCGGAAAGCTCATCCGCGGTGACGTTGTAGCGGGCTAGTCGGCTGATCCCGCTGGCGACGAAGAAGATGAGTGCCACGGTGTCCCAGGCGCCGTTGAGGCCGACGGCGTAGGCAAGGCAGGCGGGAGCTACGCCGAAGCTCACCGAGTCGGCGAGAGAATCGAGCTCGCGGCCCAACGGGGACGCGCTGTGTCGCCATCGCGCCACGCGGCCGTCCAGCACGTCAAAGACGACGGCAAAGAGAAGGACGATACCCGCGGCGTAGATCTTGGATGGCGTAGGCGCAGCCACGTAGGCCATGGCGAAGAAGATAGCTCCGGTGCCACTCGCTGCGTTCGCGAGGGTGAACAGATCCGCGACGTGAAACGACCGAATCATCGAAAAGCGCTGCATCTAACCTCTCCCCTTTGGGGGAGAGCTCGGCGAGCGAAGCTCGCCGGGTGAGGGGGAGCCGCCTCCCCACTCCGGCGCCACCAACCGACGCTCGCCCCGCTCAACCCCGATCCGATCCCACAACTTGCAAGTCACTTTCTTGTGCTTCTGGTCCAGCGCCTCGCAATAGTTGGTGAACTCACAACGCCGGACTTCATCCCCGAGGCCGAGAAAGGTTTTCAAGAACCAATCGGGATCTGCCAGCGAAGCTCTTGCAGCGGCCACGATATCCGCTTCACCGCGCTCGAGAATTCCCTCGGCGAGCTCGAACGTACCAATCCCGCCCGCAGTCACAATCGGAGCACTCGAGCCAGCCTCATTGACCGCGCGCTTGATGGCCGCGGCGAGCGGAACGTTCCGCCCGAAGGGCCCCCTGGAGTCCGAGTACACGGTGGGCATACACTCGTAACCGCTGCGGCCCGTGTATGGGTAAACCGCCCAGCCCACGTTTGGCTGCTTCGCGTCTTCGAACTTCCCGCCCTTGGACACCGAGATGTAATCCATCCCCGCGCGAGCGAACACCTCTGAGAAGTAGATGGCATCTTCGAGCTCGCTTCCGCCATCGATCACTTCCTCACCAAGAATTCGACTCCCGACAACGTAGGCGTCTCCGACGCGCTCGCGGACAGCGCGAAAAACTTCCAGTGGCAAACGGACACGGTTCTCGCGAGGCCCCCCGTAGCCGTCATCACGTCGATTGCGCCGGGAAAGAAACGACGCCATCGTGTACGCATGAGCATAGTGAAGCTCGACACCGTCAAATCCAGAGCTCCGCGCGCGCTCCGCGGCAGCAGCGAAGACTCCGGGTAGAACACGCGGTAGCTCGCGAATATGTTCGAGATGCACATCGCCAACGCTTTCTCGCGCACCGTAGCGCAGGTCTTGCACCTCACGCGAGTCCAGAATCCGGTCGAGATCGCCGTCGTCGCAATCGACGAGCCGCTCCCGCACCGCCGTCTCGCTTGCGCTGAGCCAGCCCTCTTCACCGAGCACCTCAGCCATCCGATCACGATGAGCGTCGGAAACCTGGATAAACCGCGAGAAGTATCTCTCCTTTGGCGGACGCCGTCGGACCGACAGGAAATCGATGATCTGAATGAAAAGCCGCGTATCGCCATCGCTCGCGCGTCGAACCGTCTCGACGAGTCGCTTCAGTCCCGGCATGAAGCGGTCGTGACCGATCCGTAGGAGCGGCCCACTCGGAACATCCCGAACGCCGGTCGCCTCCACCACAATCGCGCCCGGCTTGCCGCGGGCGAAGCGCTCGTACCACGCCAACACGTCGTCGGTGACGTGGCCGTCTTCCGTCGCCCGCCACGGCACCATCGCGGGCACCCACGTTCGATGGCGAAGCTCGAGTGGCCCGATGCGAACGGGGCTGAACCAGCGCGACCCGCGGGCCTCTTCCTCACTGGGCCATCGCGTCTCCGGGAGCGCGTGGCGAATTCTTTCGGGTGGCGTCCACATCGTTTTGCGACTGTGGACACTATGTTCGCATTATCGGCGCGATTTCGCTAAATTGCGCCAGCCTATGTCGGTTCACGCAATCGGTCTTCTTTTGTTCGGGCTCTATCTCGTGGTGATGATCGCGGTCGGCATCGTGTCCGCACGTTACCAGAAAACATCCTCCGATTTCTGGGTGGCGGGCCGCAGCATCGGACTGCCCGTCCTCATCATGGCCAACATGGCGGCGATCATGCACGGCGGCTCGATCCTGAGCGGGGTGGCGCTCTCGGCCAGCATCGGTGGTGTCGCCGAGCTTCCCTACCTCGGTTTCGCCGGGGGCACCGCAATCATTTTCTTCTTCTTCGCCAAGAAGCTTCGCAACTCGCGCGGGTTCACCCTTCCCGACTACATGGGCGATCGATTCGACAGCAATTTCCTCCGCGGCTTCAGTGCCGTCGTCGTGGCGCTCTCGAGCATCATCTACCTCATCGCTCAAATCCGAGTCATGGGCTTCATCCTGGAAGAGCTCATTGGGGTGCCGTTTTTTGCCGGCATGCTCTTGGGAACGGCGGTGTTCGTGTTCTACGTGGCCATCGGCGGTCTCCTCGCGGTGGTTTGGACCAACATCGCTCAGTTCGTGTTCATGTGGCTCGGACTTCTCGTCATGGCCCCCTACCTCTACACGCGCGTGGGCGGATGGTTCTCGGTCATCGATCAGGTCGAGGCCATCGCGCCGGGATGGTCGAGTCCCCAAGGAACGACGTGGACCCTCAGCTTTCTGGTGTCGTGGCAGATCATCTGGTTCGTGGCATATTGCACTCGGCTCGAGCTAATTACCAAGATGTACGCCGCCCGAGACGACAAGGTCGCGCGCCGTTCCCTTCCGTGGAGCATCCTCCTGGTCATGATCTTCTTGCTCTATGGCAACTTCTACATCGGCGGGGCGGCGCGCATTCTCGTTTGGGATTCCATCGCGACGCCGGATCAAGCGTTTCCGGCGCTCGTGACCGCGATCCTACCCCCTCTCCTGGCCGCATTCGCTCTTACCGGTATCGCGAGCGCGGCCATGTCCACGACGGATTCCCTGCTCCTGATGTCGGGCGCCGCTGTCGCGCACGACTTGATGCGCAAATGCATCCACGAGCCTCGAGGGATCCAAAAAGACGAGAGCTACTATTTGCGCGCCTCGCGATGGACGATTCTCATCGTCGGGATCGTGGCGTTCGTGGGCGCGATACCGGACGTCGACCTGATTCTCCAGATCGTCTCCTACGCCGTCGCAATTCTCGGATCCACGTTCTTCTTCCCGCTCATCGTAGGACTCATTTCCAAGAGCGTCAGCAAGCAGGCTGCCATTGCATCATCGGTGGGGGGCGCTTTCGTCTGCTGCGTCTGGACTTGGGCGCGTCTCGCGGGCGCGACCTGGGCCCAAGAGATCCATCCAGGTGTGATCGGGCTCGCGGTCTCCGGCGTTCTCATGTTCGGGGTCGCGTGGATGACGAAGCCTCTCGAAGGCGCGGCGGTGACGAAATTCTTCCCGGAGAAAGCGTAATGTTGGGTTTGCCCATCTCCAGCTTCGTGTTGCTGTTCGTTCTACCGGGCCTCGTGCTCGTCCCGATGTTCTACTACTCCTGGCTCATCAAGACCGGCAAACGCGACTGAATCCACGTCGGGTGCACCAACCCATTCCTCGAGCTGCTCGGGGCGACGCGCGCCGACGATAGCAGCCGTCACCGCCGGATGGCGCAACGTCCACGCGACCGCCGTTTCGGGAACGCTGCGACCTAACGAGCTCGCTAGCGCGCGCACGCGCTCCGCGGCGGCGAGGTTTCGCGAGAGCGCGGGCTCTTGAAACTCGAGGCTCCTGGTTTTACGCCAATCGTCGCTCGGAAATGAATCGATGCGCTCGCGGGTCATCTTGCCGCTCAGAAGTCCCGAGGCCATAGGCGAATAAACGATCACCCCGATGCCGTGCTCGGCGCAATACGGAAGCAATTCGTCCTCGACATCGCGGCGTAGCAGCGAGTACGCCGGCTGTAAAGAATCGATGATCGCGATCGGCCGAATGCGCTCGAGCTGCCCGACGCCGAAATTCGACACGCCAATGTGCAGAAGCTTGCCGGAGTCCTTCAAACGCGACAGCGTCTCCCACCCCTCCTCGATATCGGGCGCGGGCCCATCGGCGGGGTAGGCGGGCCAATGGATCTGGTACAAGTCGATGGTGTCGACGCCGAGGCGTCGTAGACTGTCCTCGAGCTCCCGCTGGATCGACGAGGACTTCAAATTGTGTTGGATTTTTCCCCGCGGTGTCCAAACCCGACTGCACTTCGTAAAAACCATCGGTCTGTCCGAGGGGTTCATGTCCCGAAGCGCACTACCCACGACCGCTTCCGAATGGCCGAGGCCGTAGACGGGCGCGGTATCGAGCCAATTGATCCCTAGGTCGACGGCGCGGTGGATCGTCGCAACCGAGTCGGCGTCATCTTGTTGCCCCCAGCCGAACATCCAGTCGCCACCGCCCATGGCCCAACAGCCGAGACCGACGCGCGAGATCTCGAGCTCGGTGCTCCCGAGTCGACGTTTCAGCATTCGGACATTATAGGATCTTGCTCATGATGGGTCCTGAAGAACTATTGGAATTTCTCGCACGTCACGGGATCACCACGCGGACGTACGAGCACGCACCGGTTTTTACCGTCGAACAGAGCCGGCGGCTGCGCGGCGAACTTCCGGGCGGTCATTGCAAGTGCCTTTTTCTAAAGGACAAGAATGCGGCGCTGTGGCTCGTGGTGACCCTCGAGCACCAGAAAATCGACCTCAAGAACCTCCGACGCGAGCTCGGTGCGCGCAAGGGTCTCTCCTTCGCGAGTGCCGAGCTCCTGCTGGAGATTCTCGGCGTCGAGCCCGGCGCTGTCACCCCGTTTGCGGTCATCAACGACCGCGCCTCCCGCGTCAAGGTGGTCCTAGACCGCGGGATGCTCGAGCTCGACCCCCTGAATTACCACCCTCTGACAAACGACCGCACGACGGCCATCTCCCCAGCCGATCTGCGTCGTTTTCTCACCGCGTGCGATCACGAGCCGACGCTCGTCGATTTTTGACAGATCTTCCGTCTATTCCCTAATATAGAAGATACACACACACAACCGAACCCCAAGACTCAGTTCTAGAACCGATGGGGACAACTCATGAGAGGTTTGAACCAGGCTAGTGCGCGCTACGCGATCCTGATGGTTGCGGCCGTCTATATCGTCCTTTTCGGCCTGGTCGAGGGTGCCCGTCACTTTGGCTTCGCCGACGCCATCACGGCCGCGGAGCTGCTTCAAAAGGCGACGACGCTCGCCAGTCTCACGGTGGGCGCAGTGATCGGGTTCCATCTCGCCTCCCATCAAAGCCAGAGCTGATCCTCGCGACTGCGCCATTTAACCCAACTTCTCGCAACCCAGTCTCGGCTGCACAAACATTGTGCATAAATATGTGGAAAACGCTGCCTGGCAGCTCAGAACCCTCGCAAATGGCCATGAATGCACGATTTTCTGTGTGAAGTAGTTATATCTTTATGTGGAAAACCGGACGTAGATGTCGCCAATTCTTGGTTTTCAGCCCCAAATTCCGACGTTTCTTCGGCCTCTAGACCCAAGGCAGCAGTATTTTAGCGGTCGTACCCACGCCAAGTTTGCTCTCGATTTCGAGCTCGCCGCCGTGCTCGGACACAATAGTCCG
>CAMYKY010000102.1 GCA_947259165.1 uncultured Acidobacteriota bacterium
CGGGACGTCGAAAACGAGGCGTTCGATCTCGGCGGCGCCAGTGTACTCGTCATCGACAACGAACACGGCGAAGTCGTCATCCTGGGCTCAGAGGCTCCGACGGTCCGAGTCAACGTCGCGAAGCAAATCAACAGCTACTCCGATGCCGATGTGGCCAGGGCGTTCTCCGAGGTGAAGCTCGAGTTTTCCTCTGATGGCGAGCGCGCTCGGCTGCGCACGTCGCGAGGAGACGACTCGCGCGGGGTCCGCACCGACTTGGAGATTCGAGTCCCACGAAGTCTGTCCATTAGCCTCTCCAATGGAAGAGGCAGCGTTCGTCTCGAGGGTCTCGCCGCGCCGATACGAGTCGAGACCGCGCACGGAGATGTAACAGCGACAGATCTGTCAGCCGGGATCGATGTCGAAACCTCTCACGCCACGATTCGACTCGACCGGCTCTCGGGACCGATCGTCGCCGTGAATCAGCAAGGTGCGATCCACCTGATCCACGTGGAAGGCAACGTCACCGCGACGACCGAGCACGGCTCGGTAACCGCCGAGCAAGTGAGCGGCAACGTCGTTCTCAGGACAGAGCACGGGAGCGTTCGCGTGGCGGATATCTCCGGCGAGGTGGAGATTGCATCTCCGTACTCGGAAGTGTCGGTGGAGCGGGCCCGGGCCAGTGTGTCCGTAGCCGCTGGCCACCGACCCATCTTCGTCCACGATGTCGCCGGAGGGCTCGAGGTGGTGGCGCGCTCCGCGCGCATGCTCGTACGCGGCGTTGCGCTAGACGTTTCCATCGAGAGTCGCAGTCGCCCCGTGAACGTCGCGGACGTCCGCGGAGACGTTTCCGTCATCGGTGAGCAGAACGCTGTCGACATCGACTCGGTTGAGGGCGCGATCACGATTCAGAGCTCGCATGAAGACGTCCACGTCTCCAATTTCAATGCAGGCCTGTCGATTCGAACGTCGCACGCCAACGTCGACATCACTGCGAGCCAAGTCACCGGCACCATCGAAGTCGAGACTTCGTACGGCAACGTGTCGCTGGCGCTGCCGAACGGTGCCGCCGCTACGTTGCTCGCACTCACCCGCGATGGACGACTTCGCTCCGAGTTTCCTGAGCTGATGAGCGCCCGAGAAGGAAACGACCGAGACGACGCTGAGCAGCGGTGGGTGGGAGTCCTCGGCTCCGGCGTCCATCCGGTAACGCTCACAACGAGCTACGGCGATATTGCCTTGACCCAAGTGAGTCCCTGAACAGGACGAGCCGCTGACGATGATGAAACCCCCAATCGCAAGCGCGAGCAAAACGATTCACACAGCCCGGGCTCTGGTATGCCTGCTGGGAGCTTTGACGCTCGCGTGTGACCACCACCGAGTCGAAGAGACAGCGACGCAGGAGCTTCGATTCAACACTGGCGCGCGGACCGTCGTGGAAATCCGGGTCGATGACGGAGCGATCGAAGTGACCGGCGGCGCCGATGGATACGTTGAGGTCGTTTTCACGACACGAGCGCGATCCACCGACAGCACCCGAGCGCGGTCGCTGCTTCAAAACGCCCGAGCGGAGGCAACGCAAGAAGATGACGTCGTCCGCATCAGGGCGCATTCCGCCTCCAACGCTAGGAGACTCGGTGGTAGCGTTTCGACGGACGTGACAGTTCGGGTCCCGTCGGCGGGCACTGACCTCGAACTCGACATCCGAACCGAAGACGGCAGCATCGAGATCGCAGGGGTTACCGGCAGCACTGTCGCCGAAACCGGGGACGGACGCATTCGCCTCTCCCAAGTGGATGGAACCACCCGGCTGAGGACCGCCGACGGGCCAATCACCGGCAAAGAGCTCACGGGTGAGCTCGACGCCCTCTCAGGCAACGGCCGCATTCGTCTCGACGGCAGCTTCACCCAGCTAAGGGCCGTCACCGCCGACGGAAGCATCCGCGTGGTGTGCCAGAACAGGACGAGGATCTCGAGCGATTGGAGTCTGCGCTCCTCGGACGGTTCGATCGAGCTCAGCCTTCCCCCAGACACCAACGCCAGAGTCGAGGCGACCTCGGGTGACGGCCAAGTCGTCAACCACCTCTCTCGATTCAATGGCTCAGAGCGAAGCAGCCGCATCAAGGGCGAGATTGGCACGGGCGGCCCGTTCATCCTCATCACGACGTTGGACGGGAGAATTGTGCTCAGAGATTCGTAGTCGGTATACGGCATACGGTATACGGCCAGAAGACACCGTGCCAACAGCGCCGGCACGCCCAAAGTTGATCAGCGCGGTGCTTTGAAGAGCTCTCAACGCCCCTAAACGGGTTAGATGTCGTCCCTGACCTCGACCCAATAGCCAGCAAGGCGCCGCGTCGACCGTATGCCGGATGCCGAGCCGAATCCGTTGCGTTGAACGACCTATACCGTATCCTGTACTTGACCCCATCACTCTCCTTCCCTACAATCGCCGCCTTAGCTCGGATGGGGATCGAGTCGACCGTTCGGGCTCGGTAAGCACCTGACGCATCGCATTCGACACGCGTCAACCGAGGAGGGGTCGGTTCTATCGTGGCGGCAAACGTAGTCATCGACACACATTTGGACGATGTCGTCCTGCGTTCGCGCGGGAAAGTTCGAGACATCTACGAAATCGGCTCCCATTTGCTGATCATCACGACGGATCGGGTTTCGGCATTCGATGTCGTGCTACCGAACGGGATCCCCGACAAGGGCAAGGTCTTGAACCAGCTGTCCCTGTACTGGTTCGACAAGAGTCGGGATATCGTCCCGAACCATGTCGTCACCGCTAACGTCGACGCGTACCCCGCTGAGCTAGCGCCTCATCGCGATCAGCTCGCGCTCCGCTCGATGCTGGTGGCCAAACTGAACCCGGTTCCATTCGAGTGCGTCGTGCGGGGTTACCTCTACGGTTCTGGATGGAAAGAGTACCAGGAGTCGAAAAGCGTATCGGGCATCTCGCTGCCGGACGGGATGCAACTCGCCGACAAGTTCGATGAACCGTTGTTCACGCCCGCGACCAAGGCGACCTCGGGACACGATGTCAATGTGAGCGAAGCGGTGATGGCCGATGCGCTCGGTGGTGAGCTCACGGCACGACTCAAGGATATCTCGCTAAGCCTCTACGAGCTCGGCCGCAAGGAAGCGCAGGACAAAGGCATCGTCATCGCCGACACCAAGTTCGAGTTTGGGCGTGACCCGGTTACCGAGGAGGTGTATCTCATCGATGAGGTGCTCACGCCGGACTCGTCACGTTTTTGGCCACGTGAAGACTACCAGCCGGGGCGCGATCAGCCGAGCTTCGACAAGCAATTCGTACGCGAGTACCTCGAGACTCTCGACTGGGACAAGACACCGCCAGGCCCGGAGCTTCCAGCGGAAGTCGTCGAGGGAACCCGGGAACGCTACGTCCGCGCGTACCGTTCCCTGACCGGCAAGACGGATCTTTAGACGATGGGCAGCCGGAAGTCGACCGAGGGAAAAGCTTCGATGAAGCAGCGGCTCGACGAGCTGATCCAGGAGATGATCGAGGGCGGCATCCGGTTTCCCGAAGCCAAGCGCGAGTTCGAGAAGCGCTTTTTGTCACGTGTCATCGAACGTGAAAAAGGCAACCTGTCCCGCGCGGCGCGCGCCCTGCACATCCACCGCAACACGCTGAGCAAGAAACTGCAGGATTTTTAGAGCCGTATACGGTATACGGCTAACGGCATACGGTCGACGCGGTGCCTCGCCGGTTGGAGGGACCCAAAGTCGGAACGCGCAAGTCAGCTAGGCTGACATCTCTTTAACAAAACCGTTGTCCCTGCCCTGATCGACTGGCTCGCGAGCTGGCACGGCGTCTTCCGGCCGTATGCCGTACACTGTTAGCCGTATGCGTATACCGCTCCTTGACAGCCGCTTCCACGCGCGTCTATATTCGCTAGTTAGCTCAACAAAGGAGGTTCGATGAACGTTCGACCATTGCACGATCGGATCCTCGTGCAACGTCTCGAGGACAAACAAGAGAAGTCCGGGGGCGGCATCATTATTCCCGACTCCGCCAAGGAGAAACCCCAACGCGGCAAGGTGACAGCCGCCGGAAACGGCAAGACGCTCGACGACGGTACCCGAGTCGAGCTCGAAGTGAAAAAGGGTGATCAGGTCCTTTTCGGCAAATATGCCGGCACCGAGGTCAAGCTCGACGGTACCGACTATTTGATTTTGCGTGAGGACGACATTCTCGCCATCGTCGGCAAGTAGGAGAAAACTCTGGCCTCGGCTGCGAGTCGAGTGACTCGTCAGCCGGGCCCGGATTTCAAACTCTGCCTCTAAGCGCGATCGGATCCTCCGTCGCCGCCTCCTCCACCGGAACGACGGCGCCGCGAGCGTCCCCCATCACCGCCACGACCGCCTCCGCCACGACCGCCTCCCCCTTCACCGCCACGACCGCCTCCGCCCTCGCGATCGCGTCGAGGTCGGGGCTCCTGGGGAGCCTCGGGCGGCAGGCCCGCCTGTTCGCGGATCACCGCTTTCCGGGATAGCTTCACTTTCCCCTGAGGATCGATGTTAATGACCTTGACGAGAATCTGATCGCCTTCCGAAAGCTCGTCGTGGACGTCGTTGACTCGGTAGTCGGCAACCTCCGATATGTGCACCAGTCCATCCGTCCCGGGGATGATCTCGACGAACGCCCCAAAGTCGACGATCCGCGCTACCTTCCCGAGATACGTCTTGCCAACCTCGGGCACCGCGGTGAGCTCCTCGATGATTTGGATGGCTTTTTTCGCGGAGTCTCCATCGGACGACGCGATCGACACCATACCGTTGTCTTCGACGTCGATCTTCGCACCCGTCCGCTCCACGATACTGCGGATCATCTTGCCTCCGGGGCCGATGACGTCACGGATCTTATCGGTGGAAATCTGGATCGTGAAGATCCTAGGCGCGTGTGGTGAGATCTCGTCACGCGGCGCGGGAAGCGCACTCGCCATCTTCTCGAGAATGAACAAACGGGCCTGGCGCGCCTGCTCGAGCGCCTCCGACATGATCTCGCGCGTCAGTCCAGTGATCTTGATATCCATCTGGAGCGCCGTGATCCCGTTCGCGGTCCCGGCAACCTTGAAGTCCATGTCACCGTAGTGGTCTTCGGCGCCAGCGATGTCGGTCAGGATAGCGTAGTTGTCACCTTCCTTGACCAGGCCCATCGCGATGCCCGCGATGGGAGCTTTGAGCGGCACGCCGGCGTCCATCAATGCGAGGCAGCCACCGGTTACCGACGCCATCGATGACGAGCCGTTGGACTCCAGGATGTCGGAGACGATACGGATCGTGTACGGAAAGTCCGCGTCGCTTGGAATCACTGGGACTAGCGACCGCTCCGCGAGCGCTCCGTGTCCAATCTCCCGTCGCCCGGGCCCACGCAAAAAACGCGCCTCTCCGACCGAAAACGGCGGGAAATTGTAGTGCAACATAAAGCGCTTCTTGAAATCCCCTTCGAGAAAATCCATGCGTTGCGCATCATCGGAGGTGCCGAGCGTGACCGTAACCAACGCTTGCGTCTCTCCACGAGTGAATACGGAGGAGCCGTGGGTTCGAGGCAGTACACCCACGTCGCAGGTGATTTCTCTCACGACATCGAACGCACGGCCATCGAGCCGTTGGCGCTTTTCGAGCACTTCCTGTCGCAACGCCTTCTCTTGGAGCTGTTTGAAGATCCCGGACACCATCGCGAGCTCTTCGGGCTCCCTTTCCGCAAAGTCTTCCTTCAGCTGAGCCTTGACCGCATCCACGACGCGATCCCCGGCCTGCTTGCCCTTCGTGCGCATCGCCTCCTGAAGCTTCGGGTAAACCTTGTCCTCGATCTCTTTTTCCAACGCCTCGTTCCGCTTCGGCGGGGTCACTTCCCTCTTGACGGGAGCGATGGCCTGGTAGAGCTCTTCTTGGATCGCCACGAGTTTCTTGATTTCTTCATGGGCGATGCCCAGAGCATCTACCATCTGCGCTTCAGAAACGTCGTTCGCGCCGGCTTCGACCATGACGATCGCGTCTTTGGAGCCGGCCACGATCAAGTCCAAGTCACTGGTCTTAACTTCCTCGAAGGTAGGGTTCACGACGAACTCGCCTCCGATGAGACCGACACGGACCGCAGCAATCGGCGTCGTGAACGCGATGTCGGAGCAGTACAGCGCAGCAGACGCGCCGGTCAGCGTAAGAACATCAGCGTCGTTTTCTTTGTCGGTCGACAAAACGAGTCCGATGACCTGAGTCTCGTAGTGCCAACCGGAGGGAAACAAGGGACGCAGCGGCCTGTCGATCAGACGGCTCGTCAGAGTCTCCTTCTCATTCGACCGGCCTTCACGCTTGAAGAACCCTCCCGGGATCTTGCCCGCGGCATAGAAATTTTCACGATAGTCGACCGTCAGCGGAAGGAAATCGACGCCCTCTCGCTCTTGTTTTGCCATGCAAGCTGTCACGAGCACGACGGTATCGCCCACGCGAACCACAGCAGCCCCGTTAGCTTGCTTGGCGAGCTTGCCCATTTCGATGGACAGCGTTTTCCCGCCAATCTCAACTTCTTTTCGATGAATCATTCACTGCTCCTAATCGAATCCAGTCGGAGAGCGCCGTTGTTCCATACGAACACCGCGCAAAAATAGGGTCATCGTCTCAGGGACGACGCACAAACCAAGGGGGGTCCCGCTAGTTATTTTGTCGAGACCGGAGGACCGAGGGTTTATCGGATAAACGAAAACGCAGCACAGAAACGGGCAAACGCTCGCCCAAAGTCAAACGACACCACTTGGCGAAGAAGCCAGGTGATGAATCCATTGTTATTTGCGGATTCCGAGCCGCAGGATAACGTCGCGATAGCGGCTAATGTCTTTCTTCTTCAGGTAGTCCAGCAACCGGCGACGTTGGCCGACCATTTGGAGCAGGCCGCGGCGCGAGTGATGGTCTTTACTGTGAGACTTGAAATGCTCGGTAAGGTAGCTGATTCGCTCACTCAAAATGGCAATCTGAACTTCGGGTGAGCCTGTGTCCGAACCGTGAAGCTGGTAATCTCCGATGAGACCGATCTTTTTGTCCTTGGTGAGCGTCAAATAGACAACCTCCGTGATTCTACTCTTATTTCTTCCTTTCAGTACTATCCGCGGCATCGTAGCACAGCACCTGGGGGCTGTAAAGGGTCCTATTCAGCCGATTTAGGTCCCCACAGCCCCATTTGGGGCGATCGCGGATCTCTAGCTTAGCTAGCAACCTGTACATCCCCCTCACCCCAGGCCCTCTCTCCAGCAACCTGTACATCCCCCTCACCCCAGGCCCTCTCCCCCTACGGGGGAGAGGGAGAGTCGGTGCGCTGGGCTGAGCCCAGCGGTCATTCAATAGGTGCGCCGGCCCACACGACCACCGGACGAACGATACCCTGGTCCACGTCGGGTGCGCCGACAGCGAGGAGCTCGTCAAGCGGGCCGAACACCCGGACGAAGCGCGCGGAGCCAACCCGGGCGTCCGGGGCCAAAAGCTCCTCCCAACGGGGTGCATGGCCATGCGCCAACCGCTTCGCCGCCTCGGCGCCGACACGCACGCGAGGCAGCTCCCTCAGCGCGTCGGACGGTGACAAAAACGCCTCGAGAACACCCTTGCTTCCGAGAGTTTCAATGCTAATGGCCTCAGATACGGAGAACGAAGCGACTCGAGTGCGCCGGAGCTCGCTCAGATGAGCGCCGCAGCCAAGTTTCTCGCCGACGTCGTGGGCGAACGAGCGGATGTAGGTCCCGCTCGATACGGTGAGCTCGACGTGGGCTCGGCAACCCTCAAGCGCCAGAAGCTCGAGGCTCCGGATATGGACCTCGACAGGCTTCGGTGAGACGGACTCGCCTTGTCGCGCGAGCTGATAGGAACGTTTCCCGCCGAGCTTCTTCGCGGAAAACGCTGGCGGCTGCTGCATTTGAGGTCCCACGAAACCCTCGAGTATCCGGGCCAAGCTATCCGGGTCGGGTTCGTGATCGGTGGTCTCGCCCATCGGCTTACCGGTACGGTCGTAGGTATCGGTAGCGTACCCAAAATGGATTGTCGCGGTGTAGGTCTTGTCAGCCCCGGAGAGAAATCGAGCGAGACGTGTTGCCCGGCCGAGGCAAAGCATCAGAAGCCCGGTGGCAAAGGGGTCGAGCGTGCCCGTGTGTCCGCACCGCTTCTCGCGAAGAATACGCCGCACGGAAGCAACGACGTCGTGCGACGTGGGTCCCGACGGCTTGTCGACCAGCAAAACTCCGTTCATGCATTGCCGGCAAAAAAATTACGGCGCACTGAGAATAAAGCTCAGCTATCGGCTGAACCGTCCTCGTCGTCGGAGGGGCTCCGGCGCTTCGTTTCCTCAATGAGCCCCTCGAGGCGGATGGCGTATTCGACCGAGGGGTCGAATATGAAAACGATTTCCGGGGAAACTCTCAATCCGATCCGACTCGTGAGCGCGCGCCGGACATACCCTGTCGCGCTCTTGAGGGCCGCCATCGAGCTCTCTCGCTCGCTCTCGCCTCCCAGGATACTGACGTAGATCTTCGCGTGTCGGAGATCGTTCGTCACATCGACTCGAGTGCAGGTGACCAATCCGAGCCGCGGGTCTTTGAGCTCGCGCTGAAGGATATCGGCGACATCGACGCGCACTTGTTCGGCCACACGTTCGGATCGAATACGATGGCCTCGCGGTCTTGGCATCGGGTTCTACTCGATGAGCTCGAAGCTAGTTCCCACGAGCTCCGCTCCGAATCGAGCCTCGAGATCACGGGTCATCGCCTCGAGTTGCGATTCGACGACGCGCCGCGCGCCCGACACCGCCGCAACCGAGAGCTCCGCTCGCTGCCACAACTCGAGATAGCCGGTCTCCGCGACCGAGACGTTGAACTTGCGCCTGAGGCGATCCTGGATCGACTTCACCACCATACGTTTCGCCTTCAAAGACTGCGCCTCGGGAAAATGGAGCTCGACCGTGAGAAGCCCGACGATCGGATGCCCCGACTCCCGTGCAGCTTTGTTGCTCACGCGATATACAGCATACGGCATACGGTATACGGGTCAAAACAACCGCTAGAAGGAGCGTCGTTAACCCGGAGCATCGCCGTTCACAGCCGTTCGTGTCGTCGCGAGAAAGAGTTGCCGGATGCCGTGAACCGTATACCGTTCCTACGCCGTTGTGGGCTGCACCTTCTCCATCGTGTAGGCCTCGATCACGTCACCGGTTTTGATGTCGTTGAAGCCTGCGATTCCGATACCGCACTCGAAGCCTTCCTTGACCTCGCTCGCGTCATCCTTGAAACGTTTGAGACTTCCGATCTTGCCTTCGAACACCACGACGTTGTCTCGGAGCAGCCGAACCTCAGCGTTGCGTAGCACGCGACCATTGGAAACGTAGCACCCGGCGATGACGCCCATTTTGGGCACCTTGAACGTTTCGCGAACCTCCGCGCGTCCCAGGGTGACCTCTTTGAACGTCGGGTCGAGAAGACCCTCCATGGCTTTCTTGAGCTCGTCCGTTATGTTGTAGATGACCGTATGGAGACGAACGTCGATGCTCTCCTTGGTGGCGAGCTCCTCCGCGGAACGCTCCGGCCGAACGTTGAATCCAATAATGACTGCGTTGGACGCAAGCGCGAGGCTGACATCATTGTCAGTGATGGCGCCAACTCCCGACAGGATGATCTTGATTTTCACCTTGTCCGTGGAGAGCTTCTTGAGCGTATCTTTCAGCACTTCAGCAGAACCCTGCACATCGGCCTTGAGGATGATCGGAAGCTCTTTGATATTTCCTTCCTGGACCTGCTGATGCAGGTGATCCAGGGTCAGCCGAGCCGACGACGCCATTTCACGTTCTCGCAGTTTCTGCTGGCGGAACTCCGAAATCTGACGTGCTTTGAAGCTGTCCGAGTAGACCTGGAACTGATCGCCCGCTTGAGGCAGCGACGTGAGCCCCAGAATTTCCACGGGAGACGACGGGCCCACCGTCTTCACTTTGTTGCCGCGGTCGTCCAGCATGGCGCGAACTTTTCCGTGCACCGCGCCAGCGATGAACGGATCGCCGACTTTGACGCTCCCGTTTTGGACGAGCACATGGGCAACAGGGCCTTTTCCCTTGTCGAGTTTCGCCTCGAGAACGGTGCCCATTCCTGCCCGTTCCGGATTGGCCTTGAGCTCACGCAGGTCTGCCACGAGAAGGATCATCTCCAGTAGAAGCTCCAAGCCCTCGCGCTTTTTGGCCGAGACTTCCACGAATACGGTGTTGCCACCCCAGTCTTCGGGCACGAGCTCGAGCTCGCTGAGCTGCTGTTTGACCCGTTCCGGGTTCGCATTCGGTTTGTCGATCTTGTTGACCGCAACCAGCAACGGTACGCCCGCCGCGCGCGCATGATCGATGGCCTCCCGGGTCTGCGGCATGACGCCGTCGTCCGCCGCCACGACGAGAATCACCAGGTCGGTAACGCCGGCTCCGCGAGCACGCATCATCGTAAACGCCTCATGACCCGGAGTATCGAGAAAGACGACCGCGCGGTCCTTCACGCTGACGCTGTAAGCGCCGACGTGCTGGGTGATACCGCCCGCTTCCTTTTCGACGACTTTCGTTTCGCGAATCGCGTCGAGCAAGCTCGTTTTTCCGTGGTCGACGTGACCCATCACCGTGACCACCGGGGCGCGCGGCAGGAGGTCTTCCGCCTTTTCTTCGCTAATCTCCTCACGGAGCACGTCTTCTTCGAACGAAAGGATTTCCGCCTCGGCACCGAACTGTTTGGCTAGCTCTTTGGCGCTGTCCACGTCGAGTGTCTGGTTGATCGATGCCATCACGCCTCGACCGAGCAGCACTTTGATCACGTCTTTGTGCTTGACCTCGAGTTTTTCGGCCAGTTCCTTCACGGTAACGCCCTCGGTTAGCGAGATCTTGCGGAAAACCGTCGGCACCTGCGGCTTTCGATCATCCACCCTGGGCATCGGCTCGGGAAGAGACTGTTCGACGACTTCGGGCACCGGAGCACCGCGTTGCGGGCGCTTCGCTTTGCGCTTGGACTTCGGCTTTCCTTCTTCGGGCCGCGTCGCGGCGGGCACACGTTTGATCGGCGCGGCAGGACGCGGTCGCGAAACAGGCTTCGCTTGATCCCGTCGCGCTCCAGGCGCAGGCCGCGGAGGCGGCTGCCGCGTGCGAACATATTGCGACGTGGGGCCTGGCACGAACGCCTCTCGGCCCGGCACAGGCTTGGTCGTCGTCGCGGCCCGCGCTGCTGGCGCTGCAGCCGGAGGAGCTACCGGAGGCGGCACCGGTGCCGCGGTCGGAACCGGAGCTGGCGCCACGGGCGGTGCGGCCGTCGCGTGGGGCTTCTTAGAGAGATCGACACGGCGGTCCATGGGCCCGGGCAGGGGCGGAGCTGGCGTCTGCGGTACGGACTCCGCCGGCGGCGCGACGGCCGCATCGGTCGGCGCAACGGCGTCTGCTTCGACGGCGTCAGCGACCTCGGCAAGATCGCTTTCCCCAATCGCTTCGAACTCTGCCAAAGCGGCAGCGGTGACCGCAGCTTCTCGCTCCCGTTCCGCTTCGGCAGCCTTTCGAGCCGCTACTTCAGCTTCTTGGCGCTCGCGCTCCTCGTTGTCGCGGGCTGCCTTCTCGATTTTCTCTTTCGCCGCGCGGTCCTCGTCCTCCATCTCCTGCAGAAGTGCGAGCCGGGCTTTTTCCGCACGGGCCTTGCGAGCGGATGCAGCGCTGTTGTTTCCATCGCCTTGCGACACGGCGACGGGTTTTTCGACCTGCTTGCGCACCGCACCCGCATCCTCGAGGCGCAAAAGCCGTCTCAATTTGATGGCGATGTCTTCCTCGATTGTGCTCGAGGCTGATTTCACCCGAATCTTCAGCTTATCTTTCAGCAGCGCGATCGTATCCGGACTCGTGATGCCAAGTTCACGAGCGAGTTCGTAGACTCTGACTTTGTCCATCAGTGCTCACCCCCAGGAGCCTCGTCGAGCCCGCTCACGTCGGCCCCCGGCTCCACTTCAGCAACGCCGCCCGTGCTATCAGCAACCGACATCGCCAGCACTTCTTTTTCTTGGGTCGGGTCAGTTTCGGCCGCAGCGATTTCGGCCGCGGGTGCCTCAGCATTGAGATAGTCACGAGCCTCAGCGATGAGTTTCTCCGCGGTCTTCGCGCCAACCCCCGGAACGTCGGTCACAGCCTCGGGCGTCTCGACTACCTTCTCGAGTGACGTGAAACCGTGAGCGATGATTTTCTTCATCGTTTTGTCACCAATGCTCTCGAGCACACGAATATCCGTGTCGGTACTGGTCGATGGAGTCATCGCCGCGTCCATTTGCGATTGAACCTCGAGCTTTTTCTCTTCTTCACTCTTGATGTCGATACGCCAGCCTAGCAAACGCGCCGCAAGTCGGACGTTTTGTCCGCGCTTGCCGATGGCGAGAGAAAGCTGCTTGTCCTCGACGACCACTTCCATGACTTTGTCTTTCTCGTCGACGATGGCAACGCGACTCACCTTCGCGGGATTGAGAGCATTGATGGCGAAGCTGCGCGGATCGTCGTTCCATTCCACGATATCGATCTTCTCGCCTCGAAGCTCTCGGATGATGTTTTGCACCCGTGCTCCTTTGATACCGACGCATGCCCCTACGGGGTCGACATCCTTTTCCTTCGAGAACACCGCGACTTTGGCGCGGTCACCCGGCTCCCGCACCGCGTTTTTGACGACCACGGTGCCTTCGTAAATTTCAGGTACTTCCATCTCGAAGAGTCTCGCGAGCAACGCCGGATCGGTCCGGGAAACAATGACTTGGGGACCGCGAGAGGTCCGTGATACCCGCGTGATGACGACCCGAACCCGTTCACCTGGGTTAAAAATCTCGGCCCGCGACAACTCGCGGCGAGGCAGCAGGGCTTCGGTCTTGCCGAGGTCGACGACGAGGTCGCCACTCTCCGCGCGCTTCACCAACCCGGTGACGAGTTGCCCGACGCGGTCACCGTACTCGCTGAAAATGTGATCCCGCTCGGCCTCTCGGACTTTCTGAAAAATCACCTGTTTCGCCGTTTGCGCGGCGATGCGCCCAAGCACGTCCGTTGGCTTGTGGAGCTCGACCTGACTACCGAGCTCTGCCGTGCGCAAGACGCGTTTGGCGTCGCTGAGCGTGATTTCCGTCTCGGGATCGACGACCGCCCCGACCACCGTCTTAAGCAAAAAAACATCGACTTGCCCGGTTTCCTTGTTGAAGCGGGCCTGATAAGGCTCTTCGGTAGCGTAGTACTTCTTGGCCGCTGTCAAGATCGCATCTTCGACGGCGGAAATGATGATCGTCGCGTCCACGCCTTTTTCCCGGCTCATCAGCTCGATGTGTTCGTAGAGCAAGCTCATCGGCGGTTCCTCGGTCGGGCTCCGCTCGGCGGTTCGAGCTCGACCTCGAGTCGCCCGCTTTCGATTCCGGACAAAGGGATGACGATCGTTGTCCCGCGTTCGTCGAGCAGCAGCGAGCTACTTTCAACTCCGGCCAGCCGTCCCATGAAACGCTTGCGACCGTCGATCAGATGGCGGGTTTTCACGAGCGCGAGCTTGCCCACGAAGCGCTCGTAGTCTTTCTCAGTGTGCAACGGGCGATCCAGCCCGGGACTGCTCACCTCGAGGGTGTAGGCAGAATCGATCGGATCCTCGACATCCATCGCAAGCCCAAGACTCTTCGACATACGCTCACAGTCCGCTAGCCCCACTTCGCCATCTTTTCGCTCGATGAACACGCGGAAGACGCGCGAACCCGCGCCGCCTTTCAACTCGCACCAAGCAACGTCGAGTCCCTCCGCTTCCGCCGCACGGCGCGCGATGACCTCGAGCTCGGCGAGCAGTGTATTGGCAGTCCTCATCGCAGAGTTGTGCTCAGCGCGTAGCGAGTCTAAAAAGTCGGCGTCTGGAGAAGCCGCCAGGGTTCCAATCACCTCGAAAAAACACCTCGACTTGTTTAAGGGGTTGCGCGAAAGGAGTTTAGTGCACTCAAACCAATAAAAAAAGTGGGCAAACGAGCGCCCACTTCGTGGTCCCGTAAATTAGTCGCACAACTATAGACTAGCGGGATCCTGAATTCAACCCGCCATTTCCGGCTGCACGACGTGCCCGACGACATCGTAGGGGTGGGCTTCGGAGATTTCGACGTCTGCGAAACAGCCCGTCTCCGCCTCCCCGTCATTAATGAGAACGACGCCGTCGATGCCCGGCGCCTGGTGCTCGGTCCGTCCCTGGAGAAGCAAGTCGGTCTCCTCAGACAGTCCCTCCACGAGCACCCGCATCCTCGAGCCGACACGCGCTTCGTTCTTTATCAAGGAAATCCCGCGTTGCTGTTCCATGAGCCCGTCGCGGCGCCGCACCTTCTCTGCCGCCGAGACCGTCTCGATGGGGACGAATGCCTCCGTGCCTTCCTCGTTCGAATAGGTGAACACGCCCAAATGGTCTAGTTTGACGTCCGCACAAAAGTCGAGAAGCTCGCGGAAGTCGTGATCCGTCTCACCAGGAAAGCCCACGATGAAAGAGCTTCGTACGGCGACGCCCGGAACCGCGTCCCGAATCCTCTCTATGAGGGCTTTGTTGCTTTCGCCCGTTCCGGGACGCTTCATCGCTTTGAGCATGCGATTGCTCGCATGCTGCAGCGGAATATCGACGTAGCGACAAAGCGCCGGCTCCTCCGCCATCGCGGAGAGCACGGCTTGGTCTACCGTCGTCGGGTAGGCATATAGAAACCGAACCCACTCGATCCCATCGACGCCAGCGAGCTGGCGCAGTAAAGACGAGAGCCCGTGTCGAAGCCCAATCTCATCCCCGTAGCGCGTCGTGTCCTGGGCGATGAGACACAGCTCCTTCACGCCCTGCGCGGCGAGAGATTCCGCCTCCGCGAGAATCGACTCCGGCTGGCGGCTGCGGTACGCGCCTCGAATCTTCGGAATGATGCAAAACGTACAGGGATAGTCGCAACCCTCAGAGATCTTGATGTAAGCGTAATGCCTCGGCGTCGTCAGAACCCGCGGGGCCAGATGGTCGTAGAGGTAGGCTGCAGAACCATCGGCTCGAAGCGACTCCACCCGCCGACTCGCCCCGTTGGAGGCGTCGACGATCGTGTGCAGTTGGTCGAGGCCGATGATGGCATCCACCTCCGGTAGCTCTTCGCTGATGTTCTGGGCGTAGCGCTGAGCAAGACAGCCGGTAACGACCAAGCGACGGCAGTTACCTTCCTTCTTATGACGGGCCATCTCGAGGATGGTGTCGATACTCTCCTGCTTGGCCGCGTCAATGAAACCACAGGTATTGACGACGAGGACTTCGGCTTGTTCGGGTGCACGCGTGAGCTCGTAGCCCGAGCGGGTCAAATGACCGAGCATGACCTCACTGTCGAGCAGATTTTTCGGGCAACCGAGGCTGACGAAGCCGACTTTCTTAGTCATGTAACATGAAGGGTAGCGCAAGAATCCGCTATCTGCTAACGCCGTTGGCGGTACGGCAGTTCGTGTCCGGGCTCCGGCTTGCGACTAACCTCGGAGCCCGAACACCAACTCCCGCCCTCGCGCTTGCCCA
>CAMYKY010000103.1:0-9360 GCA_947259165.1 uncultured Acidobacteriota bacterium
GATGGGCGCGTCGCCCGCGAAGGCCAACAGGGCATCGCGTCCCATGAGGTAGGCGCTGAAGAGTTGTTCCGGTTCCAAAAGCTGGATGGCGGCGAGATCGCGCGCTAGCTTCTTGGAGATGAGGCGTTCGTGGAACGCGTCGGGCGACAGGCGAAGCGGTTCGTTCGAGCCGACGAGAAACGTGTCGAAGTTGTGATAGAAAACCATGACGTACGGGAACGCGTCGGCGAAGGTGCGGTAGAGCATCTTCATGTCGTCGAGGGTCAAGTAGTACATCGGCACCCACTGCGACACGATCCCGCCCGAGCTGAGATGGTTGTTACACAGGTCGTAGAACTCTTTCGTGTACATGTCGGAGACGCCCGCGAGTGCCGGCGGCATCGGCTCCATCGTGATGACGTCGTACTTGTCACGACTCTTCAGGAGGAAATTCCGGCCGTCGTCGATGTGGATCGTCACGCGGTCGTTGTTCACGACGTCGTAGTTCTCCTCTCGAAAAGTCCCAGCCGCCCGGATGACTTCGGGGGAGATGTCAACCCCGTCCATTTTTTCGATGTCGAACTGGCCGAGGGTGCCGAAAGTAACCCCGGTGCCGAAACACGCAGCGAGCACTGTCTTGGGCATGCGGTCAAAGAGAAACGGGATCGATCCCTGTACGCGATTCACGGACAGACCGTAGGACGTTGAGTTCGACGCCGAGCTCCCGTTCACGAGAATTCGGCGGCCAATGTTCTCCACCGGGGAGCCTGCGACCATCACCGTGGCGCTCGCGCCCTCTTCGTAGTGTTCGATCACTTCGTCTTCCATGAGCCACTCGCGGTGAAGGCTCAACGAGAGGTCCGCGGGCGTCAGCAGGATACTCACAGCCATGAGGGTGACGGCGCTCGCAACCACGGCGCGCTTCGATAGTGTCGAGAAGTCGCTCCTGCGTAGAACGAGTGCGACCCCCATCGCGACCATCGAGCCGGCGAGCAAGCGAAGACTCGCCTGGGTGCCGGCGAAGGGAATGAGCACGTACCCGACGATGAGGGCCCCGAGAATGGAGCCCACAATGTTCATGGCGTAAAGGAGACCGACCCGACGTCCCGCGGTGTGGGCTTCGTCGGTCGCGAGCCGAGATACGACAGGAAACTGCGCCCCAAACAAAAACGTGGGGACTCCGAGCACGACGAGGGCGGTGAAAAACTTCGCCAGAGTCTCTCCGTTGAAGTCGTAGCCGAACGTGTACTGCAACAACGGCCAGGAGTCATCCGAGAGCACCAGGAGTGCCGTGAGCGCGGTGACGGAGATACCGATCGCAATCTGGAGGATGCCGAGTAAGGCTTGGGGATCGCGGGAGCGATCGGCCCTTCTCGCGAAGGCCACGCTTCCGAGAGCGATGCCAATGAGAAAAACGGTGAGCATTGCAGTGAACGAGTACGAGTACCCTTTGAACACGAGCGTCAGCAGACGGGTCCATACGACCTCGAGGCCGAGTGCGGCGAAACCGGACACGGTAAACGCGACGACCGCCCAACGCAGCCTGGGCGACGTTCGCGGGCTCTCTGGCTCGCCGCTGCCGGGCACATCGCTCGATGGGTCGGATGCGGGCGCGACGAGCAGCAAGCCGAGCGCGATCGCGGAAATCCCGACGAAGCTGTTCACGGCTGCGGCCATCTGGGTCGTGGCTTCCATTCCCCAAAGGGGAATGGCGTAGAACCCCGCCGCGAAACAGCCGACAGCGGCACCCAAGGTGTTGATCGCATAGAGCGATCCGGTACGAAGCCCGACGGTCGCCAAGCTGTTCACCGACTGCTTGACGAGTAGTGGCAGGCTTGCGCCCATGAGTGTCGTCGGGGGTAACAAGACGATGAAGGAGAGCACGACCTTTGCGAGGTTCTCACCATGGAGTGAGAGGCCAAGCTGGGAGACGAGCCCGAGGAAAAACTGCTCGCCCGCCGGAAGAACCGCGTTGAGCGCCAGCGCGTAGAGCCCGATTCCGATCTCGAGGGCGCCAAACCATCGAAGCGGATGGCGCAACCTTATTAAATAGCGAGACGCGAGCGCGGCGCCGAGGCCGAGACCGGCCATGAACGCGGCGAGGAGCGCGCTAACCGCAAAGGTCGTGGTGCCGAAAATCCGCGTGAGTAGACGCACCCAGATGACCTGGTACACCAGCCCCGATGCTCCGGAGAGGAAGAATAGCGCCAAAACGAGTAGAAATGGCCAATAGCGTGCGGACGGACGTTCCTCGACCGCGCTCAAGAAATTCTCATATCGGACTCTCGGAAAAGGGAATGGTTCGATGATACGGTACCGATTCAGAAGCGGCAACCGGGCTCATAAGCGGTAACCGACCGGGGCCTTGCCTCGCTAAATTGCGCCGTGCTACCTTGGCGCTCGTATCTTGGCCGACCTCAAGCGAACTCTCTCGAAACTCCTCCCCGGCGTGAAAACCTATCTTGTTGCGTGGTCACGGCTCGGACAATTCCGGCTGCCGTATTTCAGGCCGGTGCAAGGGCTCTTCGCCTCACCCCCGGCAACGCTTGCCGACCGTCCGGCGTCGGAGACCGACACGATCAATGTGAGCTCCGAGAAATATTTCGAGCAACCCGGACTCCGTGAGTTCTGGCACAACCGACCGTTCTCGCACGCGGATTCGGTAGGAAAGACCCTCGAGCGGTTCGGCCATCTGCTCTCGACGCTTCGGATCCAACCTGGTGACCGCGTGCTCGACTTTGGCTGTGGCACCGGTTGGACGTCGATCATGTTGGCCCGCACCGGGGCCGAGGTGGTCGGTATGGATATCGCTCCCGCCGCGCTTCATATCGCCCGCGAGGTGGCGGACCGGGAACTGACTCCCGAGACCCGCGCCCGTCTCGATTTCCGAACGTACTCGGGCACCGATCTCGATTTCGCCGACGGCGAGTGCGACTTCGTCGTCGTGTTCGATGCGTTCCATCACTTTCCGAATCCGATGACGATCTTGAAGGAGTTCCACCGCGTGCTGTCACCGCAAGGTCGTTTCGGCTTTGCCGAGCCCGGCGTAGGGCACGCGGCGTCGGAAATTTCCAAGGCCGAGACGGAGCACGGCATCCTGGAGGAAGATCTCGATCTCGAACAGTTCTATCGAAGCGCGATCGCGGCTGGCTTCGAGGGTCTCGAGCTCGCCATCCCAGCGCTCGAGCCCGAGATCTTGACGCTGCCAATGGATCGCATGCGGATGTTTTTGCGTGGGATGTCGTGGCTGGTGCCGCAGGATTTTCTGCGCAAAGCGATTTTGACTGGCCCGATCGGCGTGTTCCGGAAAGGCGCTTACGTGGTGACGTCCGTCAATCCGCGCACGCTCGCCGCCGAGATCACACTTTCGGTGTCGCGAGTGGCAGCGAAGACGGGCGAAACTCTTCGGATCTCGGCGCGGGTTCGGAACCATACGGAAACGGTTTGGCTCAAAGACAGTGGTCGCGACCGAGGCTTCGTTCGTCTCGGCGCGCATCTCTTGAATGGCGAATGCGGCCTTGTGGATCGCGACTATGCTCGTGTCGCTCTCCCTCGCGACGTCGCGAAAGGAGACGTCGTTGAGGTGGATATGCTAATCACAGCGCCAGACGAGACCGGTTCGTACACCGTCGAGCTCGATATGGTCAACGAGGGCATGTGCTGGTTCGCTCAGCAAGGATCGAAAACCGCATCTGTGACGCTGGAAGTAACGTAGTCCACTAGCTGTCGCCGAGTCCCGCCAGAGTTTGATTTACTCAGTGCATTGAGTAAAATTACTCAGAGTATTGAGTAAATGGTAACACAGAAATTCCGCCGACCCGAGCTCTATCAGAGTCTCTTGGGACGGCTGCGTGCACCTAGGCGTTTCATTCAGGTGCTCGCCGGTTCCCGTCAGGCGGGAAAGACCACGTTGGCGCTCCAGGTTCTGGACACGGTGGGGCACGCTTCGCACTACGCCTCGGCGGACGAGCCATCCCTCAAAGACCGGGCGTGGATCGAGGCGCAGTGGGAACGTGCTCGGCTGCTCTCGAGCACCGGTCGGCGACGCGCTGTTGTTCTCGTTCTCGATGAGGTACAGAAAATACCCGGCTGGTCGGAGGTGGCGAAGCGACTTTGGGACGAGGACTCACGGGCGGGACGGCCCGTCAAAGTGCTGTTGCTGGGATCGGCGCCGCTATTGATGCAACGGGGGTTGACGGAGAGTCTCGCGGGCCGGTTCGAGGTGCTCCGCGTCCCTCATTGGTCTTTCGCCGAGATGAGCGCGGCGTTCGGCTGGGACTTGGATCGGTATCTGTTTTTCGGTGCCTACCCGGGCGCGGCTTCATTGACGAAGAACCAGCATCGGTGGCGCCGCTACATCGTCGATAGCCTGATCGAGACGACTTTGTCACGCGACATCCTTCTGCTCTCGCGGATCGACAAGCCCGCTCTGCTTCGGCAACTCTTTCGATTAGGCTGCCGATTCTCTGGGCAGATTCTCTCCTACAACAAGATGCTTGGACAGCTTCAGGATGCTGGCAATACGACCACCTTGGCCCACTATCTTGGACTCCTCGAGGGAGCGGGTCTGATGATGGGTCTACCCAAATACGCGGGAAACATCGTGAGGCAGCGCGGAGCAAGTCCGAAACTGCAAGTCCTCAACACCGCGTTGATGACCGCAACGTCGAACATCGGCTTTCAGGCGGCGCGCAAGGACAGGGAAGCCTGGGGCCGTCTCGTGGAAACCGCCGTTGGCGCTCATCTCGTCAACAGTGCGGCGGGCTCGTCGGTCGAGGTGTTCTATTGGCGTGACCGTGGTCAGGAAGTCGATTTCGTCCTCCGTCGAGGTAAGACGCTGATGGCGATCGAAGTGAAGAGTGGCTCGGGGCGTGCTAGTCGGCACGGCCTGTCCAGCTTCGGCAAAACTTATCCGTCTGCTCGGAAGCTACTGATCGGAGCCGACGGCCTTCCGCTCGAGGAGTTCTTTCTCACTCCAATCGACCGCATGCTCAGGAGCTGAAGGATGCGTGGTCTGCGGCGGTGGTCTAGTTCGCGACGACGTCCATGACCCAAATGTCGCCGAGGGTCTCGCGCCATGCGAAATACAAATAGTCACCATCGGTCGAGAGTGACGCGCTATTGAGACTCCCCGGACGACCCACGAAGTCGGTCGCCCTGCGTTCGGTGCCGTCGAGCGTAGACAGCGCCCAAATGCCGACACGTTCGTCTACCCCGGCGTAGAACGGTGAAGCCATTCGGCTCACGGCGCGCGTGCGCAACCACACGGAGACGGTGTGGCTAAAAGAGAGTGGCCGCGAACGCGGCTTCGTTCGACTCGGCGCCCATCTTCGGGGCGGCGGGAGCACCGTCGTTGACAACGATTACGGCCGGGCGGAGCTCCCAAGGGACGTCGCGCAAGGAGATGTTGTCGACGTGGAGATGCGTCTCACGGCGCCCACAGAGGCCGGCTCCTACACCATCGATCTCGACATGGTCAACGAAGGCATTTGTTGGTTCGCCCAGCAAGGGTCGAAGAGCGCAGCGGTAGCGCTGGAAGTGACGTAGCCTCCTTATATGGGCTGTCAGGTATGGGGCTGTATGGCCTGTAGGGTAATCAAAAAATTTCGGCGTCCCGAGCTCTATCCGAGTTTATTGAGGAGGCTGCAGGCGCCCCAGGCGTTTCATCCACGTGCTGGCAGGCTCCCGTCAGGCGGGGAAGACCACGTTGGCGCTGCAGGTTCTCGACGCGCTGGGGTACAGCTGGCGCACGCGTCCGCAGACGAGCCGAGGCGAAAGCCGAATAGCGATCGCAATCGAAATTGTTCCAGGCAGCGCCCCCTCACCCGGCGAGCTATCGCTCGCCGCCCTCTCCCCCAGGGGGAGAGGTTAGAAGCGGTCCGTTGTCGTCGGTAGACGGAAGTTGTCATGGTGCTTGGGCGACGACGAGACCCCACGGGGCTTCGCCGACAGAGATCCTTGCGACGACCTTTCGGGATTCGGTGTCGACAACAGAGACGTCATTGGACGGGCCGTTCGCAGTGTAGAGGTGTTTGCCGCCGCGACTCATACCGATTCCCCAGGGCCTTTCGCCCACCTCGAAGGTTTCGAGGACTTCATTCCTTGCAACGTCGATCACGGATACGGTTTTGCTGCGACCGTTGCTGACGTAGAGCCGGCTATCGTCGGGCGCCATCGCGAGTCCCATGGCGCGGGAGCTCTCAGGCAGCGCGATGGTCTCGATGACTTCGTGGCTGGCGACGTTGATGACGGAGACGGTGCCGTCGATCTCGGACGTGACGTACGCACGAGCGCTGTCGGACGTGAACACCGCATCTCGTGGACGGTGGCCGACGGTGATCTGAGTGACGCGTTCGTTCGTTGAGGCGTCGATGACGGTGATGTTGTGATCGGTCTCGCCGGTGACGTAGAAGAGTTTGCCGTCAGGGCTGGTGCGCACGCCCTCGGGCTCCTCGCCTACTTCGATCTCGGCAACAATCTCACGTGAGTCGATGTCGACGATGCTGGCGACGCCAGCGTCCTCGTTGGAGACACACAGCCTCTTGCCGTCGCGGCTGATGTCGAATTGCTCGGGATCCGACCCCCCGGGGAGGACATGGGTCACGATACGTTCGACGGCGTCGACGACAGCGATCCCGTCGAGGTTCTTGTCGGTTGTTTGAGCCTCACAATCCTCGTCGGACATCCAGGGGGGACATTTCGGCGAACCGCTCACGGCAACGAAGAGGGTTCGACCATCGGCGCTCGCACGCACGCCTCGGGGGCGCTTTCCTACCGGGATCGTTGCAACGACTTCGTGGGTTCGGCTCGAGATGACGCTCAGGTCGCCGGAGTCTTCGTTGGTCACATAGATGAGCTCGGCCGTCGCAACCGTCTCGTCGGGCGGGGGTTCGACTCCGGAGCAACTGGAGAGGAGGACGAGAGTGAGAAGAAGATTTCGGTCGCGCAAGGATCCTCCGGTCGATTTGGTATCGCGTCGGGCGGAATGGTAGGCTGCCTTGCTTGAAAACGCCAATCGCCTCGAGGTGAAGATGTTTCGGTTAGCCGCGATCACGATCGCACTCCTGTCGACGGCCGGTTTAGCGCCGGCGCAAACGGCCAAAGCTATTTTCGATGCGCACTGCGCGCGCTGTCACGGAATCGGCGGTACCGGTGGCGAGGGGCCGAGCCTCGCTGTTCCGGTGCTTCGCCATGCCGCAGACGATGAAGCGCTCGCGTCGGTGATCGAAAACGGCATCGACGCTACTGACATGCCCGGAAACTGGATGTTGGGCGCGAATGAAATCGAGCAGCTGGTCCAATACGTTCGCTCGTTGAGCCGCGTCGAGGCCAGACCGCTTCCCGGTGATGCCAAACGCGGGAAGGCCCTGTACGAGGGCAGGGGCGCGTGCAGCGTGTGCCATATGGTCGCAGGGGACGGCGGCGCGATCGGACCCGATCTATCGATAGTCGGTTTGACCCGTGGCGCGGAGTATCTTCGGGCGTCGTTGGTCTCTCCCGGCGAAACCGTTGCCGACCGTTACGTGATGGTTCGAGCGGTCACGAAGGACGGGCGCGAAATTGACGGGGTTCGAGTCAACGAGGATTCGTTCACAGTCCAAGTGCGAGATGTTGCCGGAAGGTTTCACTCGCTCGACAAACGCTCGCTCAGTGTGTTCGAAAAGCAGCGCGGTGAGAGCTTGATGCGCAGCTATGGGTCCGATCTCAGTGCGGCTGAGCTCGATGACCTCGTCGCGTATCTTGCAAGCTTGAGGGAGGAGCCGTGAGAACAGTCGCCGTCGGAATCGTCATCACTTTCATGCTCGCGGCTGGGCCCGTCTCGGCTCAGGTCAGCGCTCAGCGGATCGCGAATGCGGAACGTGAGCCGGGAAGTTGGCTAACCTATTCGGGAAACTATGCCGCTCACCGATTCTCACCTCTGGATCGGATTGACCGTGAGAACGTATCCTCGTTGAGAACTGCGTGGATTTATCAGACTCAAGGGGGCGGCTCGCTCGAGACTTCGCCCATCGTTGTCGATGGGGTTATGTACATCACGACCCCGCCCGGGACCGTCGCCGCGCTCGACGTGCATACGGGACGCGAGCTGTGGAGCTGGACGCGACCCATGCCGAGCGACCTGTTGACGCTCGGTTTTCCAAGGACGAATCGTGGCCTGGCGATTCTCGGTGAAACCGTTTACGTTGGGACGCTCGATAGCCACGTGGTCGCCCTCGACGCGAGCTCAGGCGCGGTGCGATGGGATGAGACGATCGCCGACAACCGTCTCGGGTACTCGATCACCGCCGCGCCGCTAGCGATTCGGGGGAAGATCATCGTTGGTATCAGTGGGGGCGAAGCCGGCATCCGCGGTTTTCTCGATGCGTACGACCCGGCGACGGGCGAGCGGCTTTGGCGTACCTACACCGTTCCCGGGCCGGGTGAGCCAGGAAACGAGACCTGGGTAGGCGATACCTGGAAGACGGGGGGCGCGGCGACCTGGCTCACCGGCGCCTATGATCCCGAAACCAACTTGCTGTATTGGGGCACGGGCAACCCCGCTCCCGATTGGAATGGGGACAATCGTCCTGGCGATAACCTCTATTCGTGCTCGCTGCTCGCGATTGATGCGGACACCGGCGAGATGAAGTGGCACTTTCAGTTCACGCCGCACGATGTCCATGACTGGGATGCGAATCAAATCCCGGTTCTGGTCGATGCGACTCTTGACGGGCGCGAGAGAAAGCTCGTCATCATGGCGAATCGGAATGCGTTTTACTACGTGCTCGATCGCGTTGACGGGGAATTTCTGTTGGCTACGGCTTACTCGAAGCAGACGTGGGCGAGAGGGATCGACGAGACCGGCCGTCCGATGGTATTGCCCAACACGGAGCCGTCGGAGGAGGGCAACCTGGTTTGGCCCAGCCTGCAGGGCGCGACGAACTGGTTCAGCCCGTCTTACAGCCCGAGCACGGGGCTACTCTACGTCGCAGTGCGTGAGATGGGATCGATTTACTTCAAGACCGAGACGGAGTACGAGCCGGGTAAGAGCTTTCTCGGGGGTGGCGAGAGGGCACTGTCGGGGGACGATGCGGCCGGTGCCATCCGTGCGATCGACGTGACAACAGGCGAGACGAAGTGGGATTTTCGTCAGCACTCGCCGCCGTGGGCCGGGGTGATGGCGACGGCGGGAGGTCTCGTGTTCGCCGGCTCCGGAGAGGGGAACTTCTTTGCTCTCGACGCCGACAACGGTGAACCGCTGTGGCAGTTCCAGACCGGAGGCGCCGTGCGCTCGAATCCAATCTCGTTTGCGATAGATGGGAAGCAGTACGTTGCGGTGTCGTCGGGGCAGGCGCTTTTTGTTTTTGGGCTGTGAAGCTTTAATATGCTCTTCAACCTTAT
>CAMYKY010000103.1:9444-28343 GCA_947259165.1 uncultured Acidobacteriota bacterium
CCCTCTCCCCCCTTGGAGGAGAGGGAGTTTAGGGTTGCGCCGACTTCGTTGGCGCGACTTTTATTTCCACGTTATTTCGAGGGCAAAGAAGTGGTCGAAGACTTTGCGTCCAGGGTTGTTGCGCTCGTCGGTCTCGGGGCTTCGGATGTAGAAGTCCATTTGCATCACCCCTGGGTTCACCGCACCGGCAGGTGATTTTTTGTTGAGTAGCGGGTAGTTCACTTTGAGTGTCTCGCGGTCGCGCATGCCTTGCGTGACCATGAAGTGCATCTGGTAGTCTTCGTAGATCTTCTCGCCGTCGAGGGTTGCGGAGCCGAAGCCCCAGCCGGCGAGATAGATGAACGTCTTCGGCCAATTCGTGTCGCCACAACCGGAATCGCCGTGCTCGTAGATAGACGCCGCGACTCCGCCGTCCTGGCATGGGCTGAACTCGTGGAACCGGTCCACTTCGAGAACGAGCTCGCCCTCGGGCAGCGTCAGTCGTGCGACGAATGTGCCGGTGTTCTCCCGTTCATTGACGTCGATCTCCGCGGTACCGGTCACCTCGCGCAAGTTGGACGCGTCGTTGCCGATGTGATTCCAGCCTGGCGGATCGTCGAGGGTTCCGGTCTGATAAATGCGGTCGGCGGAAATGATAAACCGGCCGTCGTAGAGGTCGTGGTCTTCGGGCGCATAGAGGGTGATATCGGCGCCGGGCTGCTGCCGCGGCGTCGCCTGAAGCAGGAGTAGGGCCAAAAGGATTTTCATGGCGAGTACTCTATATCAATCGATGACGGGGAGGCAGCGGTAACGTCGATCTCGCGCTCGAGCGGGCCGAGCCTCTCGTGCCATAGCTCGAGCGTGTAGCGGCCCTGTGGCAGTCCCTCGATGCGGAACCGCCCTTCGGCATCCGTGACCGCGTGGAACGGGTGGTCGTCGACACGAATGAACGCCTGCATCCAGCCGTGCACGTCGCACTTGACGGCGTAGATCCCGGGCTCGTCGAGTATGCGCGACGTCGTCATCCCTTGGACTGGTAGCGAGAAGTTCATTTCTCTAGGACCATAGAGATGGGTCGTGTGCAGCACGGCGTCACTGTTGCGAGCCTCGATGGTGCTACCCGTAGTGATGGCGGCCGCGTGCGGCTCGAACCGGCAGCCGACGTTGTCGAGAATGAGGACCTCGGACTCGGGGTTCATCTTGGGAGCATCACGGACCGAGACGATCACGTTTTGGATCCCTCGGTCGTTCGAGAGCATGACGTCTTCTAGCGTTTGTCCCTCGCCGCAGATTTCGGGATCCGTTGTGTTCGCAATTTGAGTTGGCTCGAGCACGACCCCGTCGGCGAGTCGGACCGTGCCCTCGAGGCTCCCGCCTGAATCGCCCGGCTCCGGTGCGTCCGTTTGAGTCGTCGGCTCGCAGGAGGTGTTGAGCAGTGCCAAAAACGTGATGGCTCCCCAAAACTTCATGAAACGATTCTAACCGTTCCTGGTTTGACGTCGAGGCGCGGCTCGATTTAGGTTTGTCGTATGAGACAAGCCACGAAACTCTTGCTGGACGGGAAAATCGGCCGGCGCTCGTTCATGGGCCGGTTGGCGCAAATCGGAATGGCATCCTCGGCGGCGAGCTCGCTCGCGAGCTCGCTCGAAGCTGCGGCTCCCCAGCCTTCAGGTCAATCGTCCGGTGCTCGCGTGGTTCACGGTCTAACTGGCGGGGAGCTCATGGCGGAGCTGCTCGTCGACTGGAAAGTTCCCTACGTGTTCGGACTCGGTGGCTCCGAGGAAGTCGGCTTTCTCGACGCGCTCGTCGACCGGCTTGCACTCCAATACGTGCACGGCATTCACGAGGCTTCGGTGATGTCGATGGCTGACGGCTACGCGCGCGCGACCGGCGATGTGCCGATCATGAATCTCCATTCGGTCGCCGGTGCTGCCTACGCACTCGGGCCGATGGTGAACGCGTACAAGGACCGTATCCCCGTCGTCGTCACCGTGGGGCGGCAGTCGACCGATATTCGCGGTACGAACGCGTTTCTCGAGTCCGTCAATTTGCACCAATTGCCTCAGGAGTACACGCAGTGGAGCTGGGACGTCATGAACGCGAAAACGATCCCAGAGGTCGTTCGGCGCGCGTTCGTCCTGGCGCAATCACCGCCGGGTGGACCGACGTTTCTCACGTTCTCGAAGGATCTTTGGGAAACTCGCGTCGAGGAAGCGGAAATATTGCCGCGGGAGCGGTCGCGAATCGAAGTCGACGTTGCGCCCAACGAAGATCAGGTGCGACGCATCACCGACATGATCCTGGAGGCCGAGTTCCCCGTCATCGCCGTCGGAAAGGAAGGGGCCCGTCTCGACCCGAGCGAGCCGCTCATGGAGCTCGCCGAGCTTCTCGGAGTGCCGGTGTTTCAGGACATCTACATGGCCCATGGTCCCATGGTGTTTCCGAGCACGCACCCCAGCTACGCCGGGATGTTCCGGCAAGACCCGAGCTACCCGACCGACATCGATCTCTATTGGGCGTTGGGTGGCACGATGTTCGGGTTCGGAAGACTGCCGGTGGAGCCGATCGTGCCGCGCTCGGCGAAAGTCATCCATTCCGGTCTCGACTCCGCCGAAGTGTCGAGAACGTATCCGGCCGACCTCGCTGTCATCGCCGGGGTGAGGGCCACCGCAGCCGCGGTACTCGAGGAAGTCCGTCGTCGCGACTTGCCGAAGCTCGTCGTCGAGGATCGCAAGCGCAGTGTCCACGAATATCACGCTTCGAGGCGAGAGCGTCTCCGAGGCGCTGCCGAGACCGCTTGGGATCGAAGCCCGATCACCAACGAGCGCCTCATGGTCGAGCTGAATCAGCGCATCGCGCCGGACGCGATCGTGGTGAGCGAATTGATCACATCGGAGCCCTACGTCCCGTCCTATCTCGATATCGACCATACCCGCGCGGAGCGCCGCCGTAACCTTGCGACGAGCGGTGGCGTGCTCGGGTGGGGTGTACCCGCAGCCGTCGGTGCGAACATCGGCCGGCAGGACCGCGAGTGCTGGGCGTTGGTTGGCGACGGTTGTTTCCAGTTCGGCGTGCACGGGCTTTGGACGGCCGCGAGGTACGAAGTGCCGGTGGGCATCGTCATCTGGAACAACGGGCAGTACCAGGCGAATCGTAGATTTCTCCACGCCTACGGCGGGCGCGCAGCCGAGACCGGAAAGTACATCGGGTGCAATCTTGCGAGCCCGGAGATCGACAATGTGGCCCTTGCCAAGGGCTACGGTGTCGACGGCGAGCTCGTCGAAGAGCCGTCCGAGGTGGGGCCCGCGATCGAGCGGTGCCTGAGGGCGATGCGTGAGGGACGAGCGTATGTCCTCGACGTCAAGGTCGAGCGACGCTTTGGTGGCGCGGAGTCGAAATGGTACGACTTTTTCTCCGTCGCGAAGCGACAGGCGCGTCAGACTTGAACGGGCTGACGGCGGCTACTGAAATGAGAAAACGAGCTTGCTCATGTCGTGGGTGCCGCCGTCGGGGTCCACGCCGTAGCCGGGAATACGATATTCCTTGAATCCGAGCGGCGCGAGGATGTCGATCGCGTCTTGTTCGAGATCCGAGATGAGCATGCAAGTCAAGTGCCTGAGTCCCATCGCCCGGGCCTCGTCCATGAGTAAGTTGATCAGCATCGCTCCGAGGCCGACGCCGCGAAAATCCGGGTCGATGAGCCACTTGATCCGGCCCGAAAGCCGAAGCGGTCCGAACTCGCGGCGGTGCAGCGAGGCATCCGCGACCACCCGGGGTCCGTCGAACGCCAATAGTGGAAGGGCTTTGTCGTAGTCGATATTGTCCGCCCAACTTTCGATGAGACCGCGGCTTTCGATGCGATCCCAGGCAAACCGGCGCCAATCGGGGGGAAGTCGCAAGAAGAAGGCATGCAGCTCGTCCGCGTCTTCGGAGCGAAAAGGCTGTATCATCACGCGGCGTTCGTCCCGCAGAACCGTCTGGGTGGGGTAGCGGTCACGTGTCATAGCACATGACCCTTATATCACGTGACGGCGGGGGTGCTATTCAGCTTTTTCGGCGTGTCGCTGGTTTTTTCTTGGCGGTCTTTTTCTTCGCGGGTTTCTTCTTGGTGGGTTTCTTTTTGGTGGGGCTCTTCGACGTGGTCTGCTTGCTCTTCGACGCTTTCTTGAGCTGCGCCACTTCTTTTTTCAGCGCGTCGACTTCGGATTTGCTCGCGAGTCCGGCACGCTTCATCGCTGCTTTGACCTGCCGGTCGAAAGCGGACTCCATACCCTGAAACGCATCGCTGGCTTGCTTCTTTGCGATGGTGACGGAATCCTTTACCGCATCGCTGGCCAGGGGGATGTACTCCTCGTACTGCTTGCCTTTCTTGACCAGTGATTTGAAGAACTTATCGCCTTGCTTCTCCGTTTTAGCGAGGGCTCCGAGCCCTGCAAGCCATACCTTCTCCGCCGTGGCCTTGAGGTCGTCGAGTCGTTCGCCTTTCTTTTTTGCCATGCAACCAGTGTACCGAGGATCGACGCGGCTGACCACTCGATCCAGAGGTGTTGTGCTTGCACGCTGATGGGTGCGGGCGAGATTTCCTGAGTCGAGTCCGTCTTCTATTGGAATGCAAATCCCAGATCGTTTTGGTGCCAGGAAGATCACTTCCGTGGCGGGCCACGGCCCGTGTCTGACCGAAACAGAGCTTACCCGTCTCATAGAGGACGAGGTGCAACTCGAGCAGCGCGGTCGATGGCTCGCGCATGTGGAGGGCTGCCCCGGATGTCGGATGGTGCTGGCGGAGGCTTCCGTGCACCTCGAGACTGTGGCCACGAAAAGGCCTTGGCTACGGCGCGCGGTTTCGTCCGGGAGAGCCCTCGTCGCGTTCGCTTTCGCCCTCGCACTACTCGTGCTCTGGGCACTCCGCGCTTGACGTCCAAAAAGGGAACAGGTAGGGACTGTCCCTACCTGTTCCCTTTTTTCACGGTGCGAGTCGCGCTAACACGCGGCGCATGTGGGCGAAGGATTTCTTCATTCCTGGCAGGGGATTGTCGACGTCGATTTCGTATTCCAGGTTCACGTAGCCGGTGTAGCTCATCTTCGTCAGCTGTTCGAAGATGCCTTTGATGGGCATGGCGCCGTCGCCGACGATGCACTGGCTCTGCTTGACCTTCAGGTCGCGAAGATCCTTCATGTGGAGGTCGAGTACGCGGTCGCCGCTTTCGGCTAGGCACTCGACGACGTCGATCCCGGTTCGAGCAGTGTGGCCTACGTCGACGCAAAGACCTACCCGCGCATCCAGGTTGCGTAGGTGGGGGAGGACGTCCTGGGGTCCGGGGAAGTGGGCGTCTTCTGGGCCGTGGTTGTGGACGGCGACGCGGATGTCGTAGTCCTTCACGAAGCGCTCTATTCTTGGCAAGTTCGCAGCGGTCGTGCCGATGACCATGAGCGGCATGCCGCACGCTTTTGCGTAGTCGAAGTGGAAACGTACGTGGTCGTCGTTCTCCTTTTCGAGATAAATGGTCCCGCCGCCGACGATCCTAAGACCCGCATCTTCGAACTCGGCGCGGCCGGCAGCGCGCTCCTCCGCGCTCGCCTCGTAGGGTAAGTGGAACGACTTGATATTGACGTACGGGGTTCCGAGCTCACGGATCGCGAGGATGGCGTCGGTACGCGAGAGCTTTCGCAGAGAGTAGCTCGCCACGCCGAGCTCGAAGGACCGTGGCTGCGCCAGTGGAAGAGGCAGCGCCAGCGAGCCGACGCCGGCGAGGAACTCCCGCCGGTTCACGCTTTGGGCTCCCAGCCTGGCTCGTACTCCCGGCTCCACAACTTCATCGCGTCATCGTCGTTCACGATGCGCCCGGTCTCGTCGTCGCAGTGGAGCGTGCGGCCGGTCCGCTGAGAGATGTTGCCGAGGTGGCAAAGCAGCTGGCTCTTGCGAGCATCGGCGACGGGTGCCCGAGGTGTCTCGGTGCCACGGATGCTCTCGAGAAAGTTGGCGATATGGGCTGAAGTCATCCCGCCGCCGCCGCGGGTGTCGAGGGAATCTTCCTCGGCTTCGTCGTAGTTGCTTCGAATCTCGTTGTTGTCGTTGTCGTAGACGACGTAGCCGTGCCGATCCATGACGACGGTGCCTCTTTCGCCGTGGATCGACGCGCCTCGGCCGCGACCTTCGACCGAGCGGCCATTGCAGCTCCGACCTTCCCACGTGATCGTCTGTCCCCCGGCAAACTCGAACGACGCGACCTGGGTATCGTACGCTTCCCAGTCGTCGTCGAAATGGTAGCGCCCTCCAGAGGAGGTCACTTTGGTGGGGTGGTCGACTCCAAGCGCCCAACGGCAGACGTCGATCTCGTGCGTCCCGTTGTTGCAGATCTCGCCGGTGCCCCAGCGCCAGAACCAATGCCAGTTGTAGTGAATGACGTTGTCGCGGTAGGGCGTCCGGGGTGCGGGGCCTTGCCACAGCTCGTAGTCGAGGTTCTCCGGAACGGGTGCCTGTTTCCCGTGGCCGATCGAGCCGCGGGTGTTCGCGTACCACGCGCGTCCGAAGTAGGGACGGCCGATGAGACCGGCGCGGATCGCGTCGATGACTTCAATCGAGGTGCGAGCCGATCGTTGTTGGTTTCCCATTTGAACGACGTGCCCGTACTTCTTCTGCGCTGCCACGAGAAGCTCACCCTCGCGAGGATTGTGGCTGCAAGGTTTTTCGAGATAAACGTTCTTGCCCGCTTGAAGCGCCAAAATGGCGGCCGGGGCGTGCCAATGGTCGGGCGCCGCGATGGCGAGGGCGTCGACGTCTTTGGAGTCCAAGGCGCGACGGAAGTCACCGAGCCCACTCGAACCGGCGACCTCGGCGACGACTTTGTCGGTGACCCTGGAGTCGACGTCGCAGATGTGGGTGACGTTGGCGCCCGCTTGGGCAGCGAACGCTTTTGCGAGCACGGCGCCGCGTCCGTTGACGCCCATCACGGCGACATTGATGGTCTCGTTTGCACTGGTGCGGCGGGAGAACAAGCTCACGCCCGCTGCGGCGGTGGTGGTCAGGAATGTTCTGCGGTCGATGGTCATTTTGTCTCCCTTTGCTCTGGCGGTAAGGGCGGCTCCCTCTCACCGGTTAGGGGGAGAGGTTCATTTGTCAGTTGAGTGTCCGGATTCGGATGTTTCGGAACCAGACGTCGTCGCCGTGATCTTGGAGCACGATGTGTCCTTTTCTTTTGTCGGCGAAGCCGGGTGTGGGTTCGTATTTGCTCTTCGCGAGCCGGGCCTTGAAGTCTTCGCTGTCGAGATCGAATTCGACGACTTTGACTCCGTTGAGCCAGTGCTCGCCGTGGCCGTGGCGGAACAGGATGCGCCCTCGATTGAATTGGCCGACGGGTTTCAAATGCTTGGCTGGCGATGGTCCTTGGAGATCGTAGAGCGCGCCGGCCGTGCGATTGGGTCCGTTTTGGGCGTCCGGATGGAGCTCATCGTCGAGGACTTGATATTCGAAACCGAGGGCGGCGTAGCCCGGGGGGGAGGCGGTCGACATCGCCTCGGACACGTTGTACTTGATACCACTGTTGGCGCCGGGAGCCACTTTCCACTCGAAGACGAGCTCGAAGTTCTCGTACGTGTCCACGGTCATGATGTCGCCGCCCTCGAGCGGTTGACCGTCGGCGGCGGTCGATACCTCGCCGCTGGCGAGCTTTCGAATCATGCCGTCTTCGACTCTCCAGTGTCCCTGCGGAATCGAGCTACGTCCGAGCCCCCGCCAACCCTGGAAGCTTTGACCATCGAAAAGCTGCTGCCAATCGCCGGCGGGAGCGACGAACATCGATATCGTGAGGATCCATCGTCCAAGCATGAGGGTTTATATCCCGAGCCACCGGGGGAGTGCGAGCGCGGTATCGACCAGCGCGGCCGGCGTCACGTCGAGGACGGTTCAGCGGGACTATCTTAGTGACAAGCGGGACTACATTAATATTGAGAGCTGACAAGAAGACAGAGGGAACGTGGACGGGACACTAACGGGGGCCAACGGCGACGACGAGGGTCACGCTGGCTCGTATCTCGACGGAGCCCGCTTCGACCGGTGTGGTCGGTGCGGCTTCCGCTTGCATCATCGCCGTGCGTGGCGCATACGGACGCACGACCGACGCTGCTCCTTCCGTGACCGACAAGACATGCAGAATCTGAAGATCGAGCGCGGCGGCAAGAGTGTCCGCCTTGGCGCGGGCCTGCTTCGCGGCGCCGTCGAGCGCTCGAGCGCGGTGGGTTTCGGCGTCTTCGACGGTGAAATGCAACCGCTGGACGTTGTTGGCGCCGGCGCCAATCGCAGCGTCGATGAGCTCCCCGGTCACGCTGATGGTGATGCTGCTGGCACGCACGACGTTGGTCGCGGTGTAGCTGGCAATCGTGGCCTCACCGCCGCCCTGGGGCCGGTGGTAGTTGGGACGAATGCTGTAGTTCGTCGTCTCGATCTTGCCGCTCGCTCCCGCGACCGCTCGAATCGCCTTCAACACCGCATCGAGCTTGGTCGCGTTCGCTTCGGAGGCTTCCTTGGCGGTGCGACCTTGAGTGACGACGCCGAGGTCGATCTCGGCCTGATCGGGCTCGACGCTGAGCGTGGCTTCGCCGTTCACTCGAATATGGGGGGCCGACGGCTCCTGTGCCGTGGTCATGGTCGCGCACGCTAGTACAGCGAGCAAGAAATTCAGAGAGCGCATGGGTTCAGACTCCATTCTCGATCCAAGATTCAGCACTAGCGTATCCCTCCGGCTCGCCCACGTCGAGGCGACTCCCTTGCATTTCGTGGGTGAAGACAGGAACCCTCGACGCGAGCCACGCGATAAAGTTTCCTATCGCGTCGGCGCTTGGTTTGTCGGAGAGATAGGGTTCGAGCTGGCTCAGAGCGTCGTTGTCGAGAATGTAGAGCGCGGGACATGCCCACTCGGACGCCGGGTGCGTGGGTTTTTCCGCGAGACGGAGGAGTCGAGCGTTGTCGTCAATCTCGGCGACGCCGGTGCGCTTCAGTTTGTCCGGGTCGGGCTCGCGGTAGCGCAGGACGAGGTTTCGAGGGTTGGCGCGATAGTCGCGGACGAACGCCGCCAACGTGTCGTGAAACAAGTTGTCTCCGGCACCGACGAGCATGGGCTCGGATAGCCCGCACTCTTGGACCGCCCACGCCAAATCGCCCACGGCGCCGAGACGAGTCTCGTTGCTCATCGCGCCGTCGTTCAAGACGTCGACGTGTCGTTTCCCCCAGGCTTTCCCCCACGCGACGAACTGGGAATGGAATCGCGCATTGGTAACGACGAGAATCTCGTCCACGCTGCCCGTCGCCACGAGTTGATCGACGAGATGCTCGAGGATTGGCTTTCCCGCTACGGGGAGAAGAGGCTTCGCGCGATCTTGTGTCAACGGGTACATTCGGGTTCCGAACCCGGCGCACAGGAGAAGGGCCTTCACAACACACGCACTCCGTCGTCGCTCTCGACACGGAAAACCCGTCCCGGGAGATTTTTCGCTACGGCCGCGAAGTCGCTCACCAGGGCGACGATGCAGCCACCGAATCCCGCTCCGCTGAATCTCGAGCCGTAGACTTCGGGCTTTTCGGTGAGAGTTCGCTGCAGCTCGATGAGCTCGGGTGAGCCCGCTTCCCAGTTGTCGATCGAGCTCTGGCACGAAGCATTCATGAGCTCGCCGAATCCTGCGACGTCACCCTGCTTCCACAACTCGATCCCGCGGCGCACTCGGGCTCGCTCGGTGAAGAAGTGCCGGGCGCGCCGGCGCTCCGGAGTTGGAAGGCGATCGCCCCATTGTTCGAACACCGCGTCGTCGAGGTCGTGGAGCCCCGCGATGTCGTCGAGCCCAGCGAGCGAGGTGAGCTTCCGGCAGGCCGCGAAACACTCCCCGACGCGACGGTTGTAGTCCGTGCCGGCCAGGTTGCGGGTGACGCCGCTCGCGGCAATCAAGATGTGGAACTCAGGTGCGTTGTCACCCAGAGGGATCCCTTCCCATCGTGCGGCGCGAGAGTCGATGGACAGGAGTTGTCCCCGACGGCCACCGACGATGGCGGCGGGATCGAGGATGCCGACCTTGATCCCGACGAACTCGCGCTCGGCGCGAAGAGCGAGATCGACCTTGTCCTCGGGCGAGAGCACGATGTCGTTGACGTCGGCGAGAGCGCTCAAGTAGGCGAGCAGCACCGATGCGGATGAGCTCAAGCCGCCACCCGGAAGCGTTCCGCGCACGTGGCCGCGGATTCCGACGGGGGACTCCGGTAGCCGATCGCGAAGCACCAGGGCTGCGGCGGCGACGTAGCGCGACCAATCTGCAGGGCCCGCGTGCTCGTCCACGCTAGTGAGTCGTTCCAGGTCGATGATGACTTCGCCTGGGAAGTTGTCGCTAGTGAGACGGATGGTGGAGGTCGCGTCTGGCGCAAACGTCAGGACTGTGTGCGCGCTCACCGCCATACCGAGCGTCGGACCTCCCTGGTGGTCGCTGTGCGCGCCGATGGGGCAAATTCGATACGGGGAGATCACGACGCGCATCGGGTCCTGACCTTCGTCTCGTTGTATGCTCTCGTCTATGCTCAATGCTTCCTTTGTCGTGGACGGTCATAATTTCACGAAGAGAACTTCTTGTCACGTCGTGCAGGTGGGTCGATGGAGCTGACCGAGTTGATTCGCGAGGCGGAGCGCATCTTCGTGTTTACCGGTGCGGGCGTTTCCACCGGAAGCGGGATCCAGGACTTTCGTGGACCCCAGGGGGTCTGGAAGACGCGGGAGCCGGTCTACTTCGATGACTTCATGAGCTCCGGTTCAGCCCGGGTAGAGTACTGGGACCAAAAGCTCGAAGCGTGGCCGTCGTTTCGAGACGCCGAGCCGAATGCGGTTCATCTTGCGATTGCCGAGCTCGAGCGGGTGGGCAAGGTCGCGATGGTGGTGACGCAGAACATCGATGGGCTCCACACCCGGGCTGGCACCGCGAGCGCGCGTCTCGTCGAGATCCACGGAACGAACGGCGCCGTTGAGTGCATGAGCTGTCACGAGCTCTCGGAGCCGGGTGGGCATTTCGAATTATTCGCGGAAGAGCGGAAAGCTCCCGAGTGCTCCTGCGGCGGCTACCTCAAGCCCGCGACGATTAGTTTTGGCCAGAGTCTCCGCACAGAGGACCTGCAACGCGCCCGGGAAGCCGTGGAGCGAGCCGACCTGGCGATCGCGTTAGGCTCGACGCTTTCGGTCTACCCTGCAGCGTCGTTCCCGCTCGCTGCGGCCGACCGGGGAGCGCCCTATGTGATCATCAATCGCGGGGTGACCGATCACGACCGGCACCCGAGCGTGACATTACGCCTCGAAGGCGATGTGGTGGAGCTGTTCCCACCTGCCGTCCGAGCCGCACTCAAATAGTCGGCTTTCGAGACTCGACCTAGCCGCCGATGCCGTCGGCAGCGTGGTAGGCGTCGAGTGACTGTAGCTCCTGGGATAGGTCGTCCACCATGTTGCGCAGAAGATGCCGCGTCGACAGCATGCCGCGAACGTGTGAGCCGTCGTCGACGATAGGTAGATGGCGGATGTGGTTTTTCACCATGAGCGTGAGCGCCTGAGCACATTCCGTATCGGCGCGCGCCACGGTAAGCGGGGACGTCACGACATCAGCCAGTGCGGTCATGTCGAGACGACGCCCCTTGGCGACGACGCGTCGCAGGAGATCGCTGGCGGTGAAGATCCCGATGGCTCTGTTACCGTCGACCATGATGACAGCGCCGGCGCCACAGTCGGACATGAGCTCGACGGTTTCGAGAACGTTCGCTCGCGGTCCAATCGTACACGGTGGGGTCCGCGCAATCCTGAGTAGGTTCATCATCGCCTCCTCGGACTCCCTCCGTAGCGGGTCTTCGCGTCGACCAATCCGTCTAGATGCAAAACTCCTATGTGCGCGCCAGGGGGAATACCGTCTCCTTATACCGCATCTGCGGCATCGCCGCAAAGTCGCTCTTGGATCGGCAACTAGCTGCTAGTACTAGCTACCGTCCGTCGTCGGTCCCATCCGCTCCATTTTCTGCCGCTCGACCATGCGGGCGACGTCCTCGAGGAGCTCTTTGGCGTCGTAGATGATGCCGTCTTTGATCGTGTACTTGACCCCGCCGATACGCTCGACCTCGCCGGTCGTGTCGTTCAGCTTCACCGCGCCGGTGCCGTAGAGGACTTTGAAGTTCTCGATCGGGTTCTCGTCGACGACGACCAGGTCGGCGAGCAGGCCAGGGCGGATGATGCCGAACTCGATGGGAAGGCCCTTGGGCTCATGGAGCGTTTCGGCGCCGTTCAAAGTTGCCGAGCGGATGACCTCGAGCGGATGGAACCCGGCTTCTTGCAGAAGCTCGAATTCGTCGATGTAGGCGAAACCGTAGAGCTTGTAGATGAAGCCGGAATCGGAGCCGGTCGTGACCCGCCCGCCCGCGTTCTTGAAATCATTAATGAACTGCATCCACACATGGTAGAAGTTCCGCCACGCGATTTCGTCATGTGAGGTCCAGTAGAACCAGTACGCGCCGTGGTTTCGCCGGCTCGGTTGAAAAAAGTCCCACTGGGACGGCAATGTGTAGCGCTCGTGCCAGTCCGCGTTTCGGGCCGCCATGACATCGCGTCCAGCAGCATAGATGGTCATCGTCGGGTCGATGGTTAGCTTCAGCTCGACGAGCTCGTCAACGAGCGCGTTCCATTCTTCGCTGCCAGGGGGGTGGACCTGATCCCAGAGACGGGCGACCTGTCCGAAGCGATGTTGCTCGTCGCCGTGGTTTTGGTCCACCGGCCAGTCCTGAACGTAGTGATCTTTGAGCAGTGCTTCGAATAGCCCGTAAAAGTGCGTTTGCGTGCCGAGGCCGAGACGCGCGGCGTCGAGGACGTTCATGCGGGCGACACCGTTTTGGCCGAGATGGGCCATGGTACCGAGGTTGTTCTTCTTCGCCTCGTCGATCAGCGCTTCCATGATATGCGGATCGTAGGAGCCGAGCTTGAGGCCGTCGATGCCCTTCGCGGCCCCCCAACGCACCCACTCGCGTGCCTTTTCCGCCGTCTGGATCGGCCCCCCGTCCCACCCTTCCCCTGTTCCGGGGCGGCCATAAGCGAAGATGCGAGGTGCGACGATCTCGTTGCTCGCGCTGCGGCGTTTCTCGCTGAGGATGAAGTCGCTCGCGCCCGAGCCAGCGTCGCGCGTGGTGGTGACACCGTGCGCCATCCAAAGTTTGTAGACGTATTCGGCCATCGGCGCTTTGGGGACGCCGCCGGTGTGGGTATGCAGGTCGACGAAGCCCGGCATCACATACATGCCCGACACATCGAGCTCTTGGGTCGCGTCGCTCGGGCGCCGAGTCTCGTCGATCGGGATATGGGGTGTGCCGACGCTTTTGATTTCGACGATTCGGTTTTGCTCGACGACGATATCGACCGGGCCTGCGGGTGGGGCGCCCGTGCCGTCGATGAGGATGGCGCCGCGGAGGATCAGACGCTCGAAGGGTCCGTCACCCTGGCTGCCGCGGTCGGGGGCTGGCGCCACTTGCGCTGGACTCTGGGCGCTGACCATGCCGGCCAAAGCCAGCACCGCGAAGGTGGTGCATCCAAAACGTCCGATCCGATTCATGAGCCGTTTCCTCCAGGCATCCCCGAATGAGATTCGACGTTTATATAGGAGCCGGGCCCTTGCGGCAACCCGCGCGGGCGCCTCAACCTGGGAGATTTTCGGGTTTACATGCGGGGCTGATAGCGGTACTAATATGCGGTAGATGGCTTGCCGGGCATGCCGAATGGGTATTCCGAGCGGGCTCGCTAGCTGCAGCAGCAGCGCTGGCTTGGATTCATTGGTGCAGTCTTACCTTTAGAGCTTCCCGCGCCAACCACGCCTTAGCCGAGCTCGCTCCGTTACCCTGGAATCGATGCCTAGCCTTCCAGGGCATGTCCGGCAAGCCTCAATTCCCCCTTTATAGCGCACGGCTTCTTGAAGGACTGTTCTTGCTCGAGTTCGAGTCGGGGTCGCGGTCGATTGGGGTATATTCGCTGCTGCAATGTTCCTACCCATCGGAGACGAGCCGAACCCGCGCGGAACCCCCTTTTTCACCTACACGCTGATCGCGATCAACGTTGTGGTGTTCGTTCTAATTAGCCTCCCTCGGATGACGCAATCGGCCGATACAGCCGATCCGGCGTTTCAAGACTACCTCGATGTCGTGGGCGATAGCCTGCCGCCGGGCACGACCGAGGACCAACTTCTCCAGGGGATGTCCTCGTACGATCTCTTCGTCTTTCACTACGGCTACCGGCCGGTCGACCCGTCGCTGCTGACGCTGGTGACGTCGATGTTCCTCCACGGGGGACTCTGGCACCTTCTAGGGAACATGCTCTTTTTGTGGATCTACGGTGACAATGTGGAGCACCGTCTCGGCGGCATCGCCTTCGTCGTTTGGTATCTCGTGACCGGGGCGGCTGCGACGCTGTTTCACGCGGCGTTCGCCAGTGATTCGCCGGTCCCGTTGGTCGGCGCCTCAGGAGCGATTTCCGGCGTTCTGGGTTTTTACTTTCTATGGTTTCCGCACAATCGCGTTCGGGTGCTGATCTTCTTGTTCTTCTTCATCCGGGTGTTTATGTTGCCCGCGCGCGTCGTGCTCGGCTTCTACATCGTCTTCAGCAACATCTTGCCGTTTCTGGTGGCGCAGGGAGAGGGAGGAGGCGTCGCGCACGGGGCTCACATCGGTGGCTTCCTGGCCGGGCTCGCGGTGGCGTTCGTGATCGACCGTCGCGAGATCCTATCGCGGCCCGCCGAGTATCGGGATGGGTCGGATCGTTCGTCGTCTCCCAAGACGAAAGGAGAGGCGATCGCCGAAGCCGTGAACGAAGGCCGATTCGAACAAGCAGCGCAGATGTATTTTCAGATCCCCGCGGCTCGGGCGAGGCGACGCCTTCCGCCGGACGTGTCGATCGCTTTGGCGAGCTGGCTCGCTGAGAAATCTCACGCGCGCGCCGCGTTGACGGTCTATCAGCGTCACTTGCGAGACTTTCCCACCGGCCCCGGACTCGCCGAGGCCCACGCGCAGGCGGGGCTTCTGCAGCTGCATGCGTTCGACGAGCCCACGGCGGCGTACCAACATTTGGTGGACGCCCTCGATCACGATCCATCCCCGGCCCTCGAAAGGAGGGTCCGAACCGCACTGGCCGAGATTGCCGCCGTGCAGAAGTTCCCTGTCCGTCGGCTGCACTAGTGGACTGTAACAGTTATTCGTTGCCAAAATCGCGGATCCTTTTGCGCGCTGGCTTCGTTGCGAATCCTCTAAATATCTAGATATACCGTCGTCATCACGCCTTGCCACCCCACAAAATACCCTCACGATTTGCGCAACTAATAACTGTTACAGTCCAGTAGCAGTTGTCTGCGCGTGGTGTGCATGGGTTGTCCTGTTGCTAGCGCTCTAGCGCTGCCGTATCGTTTGCGCTGCATGGAGGGCTGGGCATGAGTAGGGTTCTCGCCGGTATTCTCGTGGTCGGGTTGCTGACCGGGTGCGGCGCTCGGGAGCCCGACACCCCCAATGCCTCACCGATGATGGTGATTGCGGTGGGGCAACCCGGAGGCGTTCTCAACGCCGTGGGAACCGGCGTGGCCAAGCTCATCACGGAGAACACCGGAACCGAGATGCGGGTTCGCGTCACGTCGGGGATGGACGCGCTCGTGGGCGCGGGAGACGCAGAGCTCGGCGTGAGCGCTTCGGACTCGGCCCATCTTTCCTCGAACGGTCTTCGCCACTACGAGGGGCGCCCTCAAAAATTGTTGCGTCTCGCGCTTCCGGGTCCGGCGCTCATTCTCGGATTCGTCGTCAGAAGCGACGCGCCGTATCGCGGGCTCGAAGATTTGAAGGGCGTCGCCGTGCCGGGCGAATACCCCAACGCGCGCCCGATGCACTTCGACGGGAAGGCGATGTTGAGCACGGTGGGTATGACCTGGAGTGACGTCGACGTCGTGCCCGTGGCGAGCTTCCGAGACGGGGTGCAGGCTCTCATCGAAGGGCGCACCGATGCCACCATCAGCTCCGTGGGGAGCGGGTTGACGCAGCAGGCGGACGCGAATCTCGGAGGCGTTCGCTTTCTGACGCTTCCGGATGAGGAGGACGTGTCCGAGCGCATGTGGAGCGAAGAGCCGGGGTTTCACGCAGTGAACGTCCCCGCTGGATTCTCGCTCGGCATCGACGAGGACCTCGTTCTTGCTGGCAAAGACACCTACCTCACCGCGAACGCGGACGCGAGCGCCGAAGCGGTTTACGAGATCGTCAAGTTGTTGTGGGAGCACATGGGCGATCTGTCTACCGTGCACCCGCTGTTTGCGCGCTGGAGTCACGACGACATGGTGAACTCACGCGTCACGGTTCCGTTTCACGAAGGGACGGTTCGTTTTTTGAAGGAAGTCGGGGAGTGGACGCCGGAGCACGAGGCGACTCATCAGGAGCTGCTCAAACGGTTGAGCTAGCAGGCGCGTGAGCGGGCGCTATCGAAAGCTCGCCCCGCCGCTCGACAACGCGGTCAAGGGGCTCGCGACGGCGTTGATGGTCGTCGGGGCCGTGTTCTCTCTTGGAGTCCCGTCAGCTCTAGGCCTGCGTTATTTTCCGCAGCAGTTCCTGGGATTTATTTTGGGAGCGACACTCGCGATCGTGTTCGCGCTCTTGCCCGCTCGTTCCGGACGCACCATGGATCGTCTGCCGTGGTACGACGCGCTGCTGGCGCTTCTCGGGATCGCGATCGGTGTATACGTCATCGTGTGGTACCCGAAGATCGCGTACGAAATTACGTTCCCGACGGCCGACAAATACATCTTGGGCATGGTCGCGCTCGTGTTGGTCCTAGAGGCGTGTCGTCGCATCTACGGACCGGTTTTGCCGCTCGTGGCTCTTGCGTTCGTCGGTTACGCGGCGTTTGCGAGTGAGTTTCCCGGCATCTTTCGGGCGCGCTCGATCGAGTGGACACGGCTGGCCACCGAGTTGTATCTGGGCCCCGAGGGAATTCTCGGTGTGGCGCTCATGGTCGTCGCCACGATCGTGCTCGTGTTCGTGTTGTTCGGGCAGCTTCTCTTCGCCATGGGTGGGGGCGACGTGTTCACCGACGTCGCGATGGCGTTGATGGGCCGTTATCGTGGCGGCCCCGCGAAGGTCGCGGTTCTGGGCTCGGCGCTGTTCGGTAGTATTTCGGGCTCGGCCGTGGCGAATGTCGCGATTACTGGGACGGTGACGATCCCGCTGATGAAACGGATCGGCTACCGGCCCGAAGTCGCGGCCGCGGTCGAGGCCGCCGCTTCGACCGGGGGCCTCGTGGCGCCCCCGGTAATGAGCGTCGTCGCGTTCCTGATGGCGGAGTATCTGCAGATCCCCTATGGCCGAGTCGTCCTCGCCGCGGCGGCGCCGGCGCTTTTGTATTTCGGGGCCATCCTCGTTCAAGTCGATCTCGAGGCCGGTCGCGCTGGCATCGAGGGGATGACGCCCGAGGAGGTGCCGAGGCTCGGCGCCGTCTTGAAACGCGGTTGGCCGTTTCTGGTACCAGCTCCCGTTTTGGTGTTCACGCTCGTTGTCTTGTTTTGGGAGCCTGCCAAGGCCGGAATGTTCGCGGTGCTCGTGTTGTTCGTCACTGGGTTTTGGTTCGTCCGCCACAAGCCGGTCCGCTGGTGGCTCGACACCGTCGCGAAGGTCGGTATTTCAGTGACCGAGATTCTGGCGCTTGCGGCGGTCGTCGGGCTCATCATTGGCAGCGCGGCATTTACGGGGCTGGGTTTTACCTTGTCGTTGCCGTTGCTGCAACTCGGTGAAGTCAGCGTGTTCTTGTTTCTTTTGGTGACGGCTCTCATCAGCATCGTGCTCGGCATGGGGCTGCCGGGAATCGCGATCTATTTCATGCAGGTCGCGCTCATCGTCCCCGCGCTCATCGAGTTCGGGATTCTGCCCATCGCGGCCCACTTCTTCATTTATTACTTCGGTGTGTTCTCGTTCATCACCCCGCCGGTGTGCATCTCCGCCATTGCTGCCGCGAGCATCGCCGGCGCTGGACCGATGCGAACTGCCTGGGAAGCGGTGAAGCTCGGCGTCGTTGCGTTCATCGTCCCGTTCGTGTTTGTGATGTCTCCGTCGCTTCTGGGAGAGGGCCCGCTCTGGCTGATGGCTGTGGATTTCGCTACCGCGGCCGGGGGAGTTGTGGCTGTGAGTGCCGCACTACGAGGATTCGCCGTCGGACCCGTTGCGACGCTCTCGCGCCTCGTGCTCGGTGCAGCGGCCCTGGCGCTGTTCATGCCGCTGAGCTTCTCCGATATCGCATGGTTCGCGAATGGTCTCGGGATCGTGGTGCTCGCCCTGATCCTTGGCGCGAACTGGCAACAATCGCGGTAAACTTCCCTCATGTCGATTCTGCAAGACGAAGACCTGATGCGCTGGGCCTTTCTCGAGGAAAACGGCGACGCCTGCGCCGTGGTCTCGGACCGCATGGAGCTCGTCTACCTCAACGAGCCGGCGCGTGCGCTCGTTCCCGAGGAGTGGTTCGGGCGGCGTTGCTTCGAGATCCTACCTACTGCAAACGATCTCTGCGCTTTCAACTGCCCGACGGTCGCCGCGGTGCATGATGCGCACGAAATCCTCTATTGTGATGAAGTGCTGAAGACTCCGGCCGGCGAGACCCGTGAGCTGGGAGTGGCGGTGATCCCGCTGCTGGGAATGAGCGGCGACGAAGCAAGAGCCGTCTTGCTGATGCGCCCCAAGGAAGCTAGCGACGAGGAAACACTGCTCCTGGCCGCCCGCGTCATCCGGGGCGAGCTGCTGACCCGCTTCCAACATCATTAGAAGAAAAAGGGGACTGTCCGGGGCAGTCCCTGAACAATCCCCACAAAGACTTCCGCCGGGGCTGGAAAAACGCCACAGACGCACCCCCTCACCCGGCGGCGCT
>CAMYKY010000104.1 GCA_947259165.1 uncultured Acidobacteriota bacterium
GGTCGAGCCGGGCGAAGTCGAGCTCGTATTCAACCTGGAGGGAGAGGAGGCGACGGCCCGCTTCTTCGTCACGTTACCGGCTCGCTTGGAGGAGCAGGATTTTTCGATCCGCGCCATGGCGACGTTGAGCGGGAAGGAGTTCCGCGAGGGCTACCAGGTCATCGCTTACGACCACATTCAGGAACGTCACCTCTTCCATCCTGCCGAGTCCAACCTGAAGGTCATCGACGTCGCGATCCGCGCCGACGCCGAGATCGGATACGTCCTGGGCGCCGGCGACGAGGTTCCGCCGGCCATCGAACAGCTCGGGCTCGAGCTCACGTTCCTGACCCCGGACGACATCGCCTTTGGAGACCTCTCACACTACTCGACGATCATGACCGGCATCCGCGCCTACCAGACCCGTCCTGAGTTGAAGGCACAGCACAAGCGACTCATGGACTACGTCGAGTCGGGCGGCCACCTCGTCGTCCAGTACAACAAGTTCGAGTTCAACCAGCTCGCCGAGCGACCGGACCGGTCGAGCTTCGGACGCAACGCGCCCCCGGTGACGAGCCCGTTCGCGCCCTACCCGGCCGCGGTGACGCGCAACCGCATCACCGTCGAAGAAGCGCCAATTCGACTCCTCGATGCGGACTCGCCGCTAATGGTCACCCCCAACCAGGTCGGTGAAAAGGATTTCGAGGATTGGGTCCAGGAGCGCGGTCTCTACTTCCTCGGCGCGCAGGACGATCGTTACATCGAGCAGATGGCGGCTGAGGATCCGTGGCCAAACAACCCGGGCGAGAAGAAAGGAATGCTCGTAACCGCCGAGCTCGGCGACGGCACCTGGACTTATGTCGGCATCGGACTGTGGCGCCAGCTCCCAGCCGGAACGCGGGGAGCCTATCGAATTCTGGCGAACCTGCTGAGCCAGCCGGGGAATTAGGCCAGCCGAGAGTTCACTTCTCGTTTTGTGCGACGGGCCGGATCGCGTCGGGCAGCGTGTAGGTGTGCGCCGGGTTCGAGGGCGGGATGGACCGAGCCATCGAGCTCCTCGAGCGCGAGCTCGAATCCGACCCGCGTTACGCTCGGGCGCGGATGACGATGGCGTCCTGCCTTGCGGAACAAAACCGCGTCGAAGAGGTCGATTGAGCACGCGAGCTGGGTCGTCGAGAACGACCCCGAGCTTGCGGACGAAGCGAAAGAGTTTCTCGCATCCCTCGAGCAAGACGAGGGAGTTACCCGCGCTCCTATGCTTGAAATATGTGCGGGACAGCGTTGTCCCGGGCCTTCGGAGCCTCGACCAAGAGCCATCGATGCGGCCCGTGATGTCGAGCGCCCAGCGTCCTACGCGAACGTCTCCGCCTTCAGCGTATAGATCGCCGCCAGCTCTTCTCCACTCAGGCCCGCCTCGGGCAAGCCCTTCTTCTCACCGACGACCCGGTGCGCAACGTAGTCCCCGATCGCTGGGCCGATCTTGAAGGCGTGCCACGAGCCGCCGCCCACGAGCCACACGTTCTCCATCTCCGGATGCAGATCGAAGATGCACTGCCCGTCGACCGAGTTCTCGGTCTGGCATGACCAAGCGGCGAGCATCGGCTGATCCTCGAGCGCCGGAAACCGCCGGGCCAGCGTCTCCCTGGCCTTTGCCGTCTCGTCCGCGGTCGGCAGGCGCTCGAACAGGTCCGGATCCACCGCTTCGCTCGGGCTGATCAGCAACCCGAACCCTGCGCCGTTGATGCTCGGCAGCCCGAGACCGGTGTTCGGAAGGTTCGGCACTGCGAAGCGGTTGTCGCCGGGCGGCGTGCCGAACATGTAGTACGCCGCCTTGCGCACCGAGAGCTTGTCCTTCATCACCTCGGGAAATAACTTGGGCAGCCACGCCCCCAGGGCGAACACGAAGGTGGCGGCGCTGACGGTCCCGCCCGACGCGAGCGTCACGGTCTGGAGCTTGCCACCGGCGCGTACCCCGAGCGCCGCCTTGTCCACGAGCAGCGTGCCACCCTTCTTCTTGAACGACGTAGCCACCGCCAGGTTGGCGTCACGAGGCGACAGCACCCCGCCCCAGGGGTGATAGAAGCCGAAGAACTCCTCACTCGGGGGTGGCGCCTGCGGCCAGCGCCGCACCAGATCGTCGTACGGGATCACCTCGTACGGGATCCCGTGCTTGTCGAACAGCGCCCGTTCCGCAGTATTCCGAGCCGTCCATTGGCGCCTGAATGCGAGCGCGCCGCATTGGTAGAACATGTCGGTGCCGAACTCCGATTGGCGCATTTTCCACAGCTCGCAGGCGTTGCGCGCCCAGAGCATCTCGTGCTCGTCCTCGCCGTAGGTGAGCCGCATCCCCCGCACTTCGCCCATGGAGCTCGACTTCGAGTTCCCGGGGCTGTACTGGTCGATTAGGACCACCGACAGGCCCATCTCCCGAAGGTTGAGTGCCGTCCAGTTGCCCATGACGCCGGCGCCCACGACCGCCACGTCCGCGGTGACGGCGCTTCGTGGACCCAGGATCGACTGCGACTCGGGTGACTCGGGAGCCCCGGTCGCGGCGTACGGGTCGACACCCCGACCGAGGGCGAAGGTTCCGGCACTCGCGCCGGCGGTCTTGATGAAGCTTCGACGGTCCATCTGAGCCTCCTTGGCGACTGTACCCGACCCTCCTGACCTACCCGAAGGAATCGTAAATTTCATAGCCCATCATGAAGCGTACGCCTCCAATTTCGTCGGGTTGGGTGGGCTGATCCGTGGTTGATCGTCGACGATATCAGATGATAAGGGCCCGTGAAACTGATCCAGCTCGGCGCCGAGCTGCAATGCGCCCGTCACTTGCCGTACTATCCCTCTTGGAAGTGGACCCATGTCACAACTCACCGCGGGCGAACTGATGGAAGAATCTATCACGACGTTGTCCCCCGAAACGGACATTCACACCGCGACGGGAACCCTTCTCAAGAAGAAACTCTCGGGAGCCCCCGTCGGCGACGGCGACACATGTGGGGTCGGAATCTCGTGGGCGCCAGAGCAGATCATCTGGCAGGTGGTCGCTTATGCCGACTCGTGGAGCATCGGTGCAGTCGTCTTGGTAGCCGCCCGTCGCGAGTTATTTGCGGGTTCACAAAGCTAGATGTTCTCGAATCGGCTCCGGTACTCACTCGAGAAAAATAGTCTTTGGCTTGCGCTGGCGAACAGGCGCACGGCGGGAGATTTCATTTTCGATCTGACCGAATCGAATCCGACACGGGTCGGCCTCGACTACCCGAACGACGCAATCCTCGAAGCCATCACTCGTTCCGAAATTCTGACCTACGAGCCATCGCCGACAGGACGACCAGAGGCGCGCGAAGCGATAGCATCCTACTACCGCGAGCGCGGCAAGAACGTCTCAGCTGACGACATCGTCCTAACGTCCGGTACGAGCGAAGCGTACAGTTTCCTCTTCAAGCTTCTCTGTGAGCCCGGCGATGAAGTTCTCGTTCCGCGGCCCAGCTACCCCCTGCACGAGTTTCTCGCATCCCTCGATGCCATCGAGTCGGTCCCTTACGCCATCGACTTCGGTGTACCCGACTCGTTGTCACCGCGTTGCCGCGCCATCGTCGCTGTACATCCGAACAACCCTACGGGTTCGTACGTCTCGCCCGCGCAGGGCGCGCGGATGCTCGAGCAATCCGAGAGCTGCGACGTCGCGCTCATCGTGGACGAGGTCTTTGTCGACTACAGACTCTCGGGTAAAGGGAAGCCTGAGAGTTTCGCGGGCGGCGACGATCGCGGCCTCGTTTTCGTGCTGAGTGGTCTTTCAAAGCTCGCCGGTCTCCCGCAGATGAAACTTGCGTGGATCGTCGCGGGAGGAGCGCCGGAGCGCCGGAGAGAAGCTATCGACCGGCTCACCCACATCGCCGATACCTATCTTTCCGTGGGATCTCCCGTACAGCATGCAACACCGCGGTTGCTCGAGATCGCCTCGGGTATTCGGGGAGCCATTCAACAGCGGGTGGAGCAAAATCTAGAAGTTCTCGCGCAGGAGATCCCAAACGTTCCCGAAGTTTCATGCCCCGTTCCCGAGGGTGGTTGGTACGCCGCGCTGCGCCTTCCCGCCCTCGCGAGCTCAGAAGAGTGGGCTATCCAGTTTCTGGAGCGAGCCGCGGTCTACTTGCACCCGGGGAGCCTGTTCGGATTCGAGCCGGGCGCCCACGGGATCGTCAGTCTACTCCCTCCTCCCGAGCGCTTTCGTGATGCAATTCGGAGGGTTCTCGGGGTCGTGTCCGATCGAGTAAACTCTCTCGGTGCGTGAGTCCGGCCGATCCAAAAGGAAGGACTTTCTCACCGGAGCGGCACTCGGCGCTCTCGCCGGGCTCATCGCAAAAGACCTCGATCTGACAACCACTGTGTCCTATTGGGACCAACGCAGCCCGCTCGTCGTCGTCGCGGCAATTATGGGGAGCGCCATTTGGCTAACGTCGCTGCGCCGAGTCTTCGCTCCCGTCGTTGCCGTGCTCGCGCTCCTTTGGCTGGTCGTGGCGTTCACACCATTGACGCATTGGATGGCAAGAGATCTTCCTCGTGAAGATCCACTCCGGAAGGCGGACGCGGTGTTCGTTCTTGCCTCCAGCCTGCAAAGCGACGGAGAACTCACGATATCTTCGATGCCGCGGCTCGTGCGAGGGCTCGAGCTCATCGGAGAGGGCTGGGCGCCGCGGCTGATATTGTCCGAGCTCCCGCAGGCCCGACCGAAATACCGAGACGCGGCGACGAAGCTCATCAACTCCCTCGGCATGGACCTCGAGATCCTTACCGTCGGGCCGGTCCGCAACACGCACGATGAAGCCGTGGCTGTTGCAGAGATCTCTCGTAACCGTAAGTTCGAGCATATCCTGGTGGTCACCTCACCGAGCCACACGCGTCGCGCCGCCGCCGCACTCGAAGCCGAGGGAATCCGCGTCACCGCAGTGTCTTGCCAACGAATCGACTTCGATCTCGAGAACCTTGCCGAGCCGTTCGACGCGGACAATCACCTCCGGGCCTTTAGCAAGCTTCTTCATGAGCACGTCGGGATGTTCTACTACCGCCAAAGAGGATGGATCCAGTGACTCTCGAATCCGGTTTCCCCATCATTTTCGAGACACCGGTCGCTTGGGGTGAGATGGACTCCATGGGCCACGTGAACAACATCGTCTACTTTCGGTATTTCGAGAGCGCACGGCTCGCGTATTTCGAACGCGTCGGGTTTCTCGACGAGATGAACCGCAGCGGCATCGGCCCCATCCTCGCGACCACGCGGTGCCGCTTCCGCAAGCCACTCACGTACCCCGACCGCATCCGCGTGGGCGCGACCGCCCACGACCTGCAGGAAGACCGGTTCACGATGCTCTATTGCATCGAAAGTGAAGCCCTCGGCGCGATCGCGGCGGACGGCGAAGGGCTCATCGTCGCCTACGACTACAACGAAAAGCGGAAGTCTCCCCTTCCGAACAACGTCCGCCGCGCCATCGTCGAGCTCGAAGCCGGCTGATGGCTCGCCTGCTCCAAACGCTCGGCCTTCACCGCAAAGAACTTCGCGCGTGGGCGATGTACGACTGGGCCAATTCCGCGTTCGTCACGACGATCATGGGCGCGGTGCTTCCGGTCTATTTCATCAACGTTTCCGCGACGACGCTTCCGGAGGAGCTTCGAACCGCCTATTGGGGCTACACTCAAAGCGTCGGGCTCGTGATTATCGCGATCACCTCACCTTTTCTCGGCGCCGCTGCTGACTACCTGGGAGCCAAAAAGAAGTTCCTCGCCGGTTTTGCCCTCATCGGAGCCGTGGGGTCCTTCCTATTGTTTTTCGCGGACGAGGGTCATTGGTTTTTCGCGTCGGTGGCATTCATCATCGGGAACATCGGTTTCGCCTCAGGCAACGTCTTTTACGAATCGCTACTGCCGCACGTCGCGAAACCGGAGGAGATCGACCGCGTCTCCACCGCGGGCTACGCGGTGGGCTACCTCGGAGGGGGGCTCCTCCTCGCCCTGCACTTCGCCTGGATCAGCTGGCCCGACGCGTTCGGGTTTGCCGACGCGAGTGAGGCGACCCGCTATGCGTTTCTCAGCGTCGCGATCTGGTGGCTCGTGTTCACGATCCCTATCCTGAGAGGCGTTGCCGAACCGCCGCGAAAGCTGGAACGTCGCGAGCACGAGCGGATGAATCCTCTACGGGTTGGTGTGGCTCGCGTGTTCGAGACGTTTTCCGAGATCCGTGAGTACCGGCAGCTCTTTGTCTTTCTCCTGGCTTTCTGGTTCTATAACGACGGGATCAATACCATCATCAAAATGGCGAACGCCTACGGCGCTGAGCTCGGCATCGGAGTCTCTCACCTGCTGGGCGCTTTTCTCTTGGTGCAGTTCGTGGGAATCCCCGCGACCTTCGCCTATGGCGCGCTCGCCGTCCGCATCGGCACCAAAAACGGCATCTACCTCGCGCTCATCATCTACACGGGAATCTCCATCGCGGGCTATTTCATGCGCGAGGCGTGGCATTTCTGGGCGTTAGCTGCCGCGCTCGCTTTCGTACAGGGCGGAAGCCAGGCATTGAGCCGCTCGCTCTTCGCGACCATGGTGCCTCCGTCCAAATCATCCGAGTTCTTCGGCTTTTACAGCGTCAGCGGGAAGTTTGGCAACGTCATCGGCCCGCTCGTCTTCGCCATCGTCGCCGAGTGGACCGGCGGCGGTCGCCATGGCATTCTCGCACTCGTAATGTTCTTCGCGATCGGCATCGTGCTTTTGAGCTTCGTCGACGTTGACAAAGGACAGCGCGCCGCGGTGCAAGCCGAGCGTGCCCTATGAACCCGGTGATGGATGCCGACGAGCTCACCCGCAAGCTTCGACGAATCGACGGCCGGGGTTACAAAGCCTACAAAGAGCTGAGGGGTAGCTACCGAGTCGCCGAGTGGACGCTCGCGATCGACCACGTGCAGGGCGATCCGTTTGCCGCGCCGTCGAAAATGCGATTGCGGATACCTCAGAGCGCCGCGAAGCTGCCTTCGTCGTTGTTTGGTACGCGGACACGCCGGATCGCGCTGCAGGACTTCTTGGCTCGCGAGGTGCGCGATGCGATTCACAACGTCGCTTCGAACACCGCGGGGCGACATCAACGTGAGCGGCGGGGGATGGGCAAGAGCGGGCTCGTCACCATCGATGCGGGCGGACAAGAAGTCTTGGAGCGTACCGCACTCGTCGTTACCGCCGAGTGGGTGGAGGCCCGAATCGAGGTCGGCCTTCCGGCGGCGGGCCGGACCATTCTCGGCGGCGACGCCGAATCGATTCTTCTCCACCAGCTGCCCGCGGTCGTAGAGCGAGCGGAACGTGGCGAGCGAGCTCGGGATCCGGTTCGTCGAGACGGTAGCGAGACACGGGGATTTGCGCCATCAGCTGAGCGCGCACGGTCTCGTAGCCTTTATCGCGGACGGAGCCGTGCTCCCCCGCAGGAGCGGCGCCTCGGACCTTCCGATGGCGGACGCAATTCCGTTCCGCTCTCCGGAGTCGCTGCGGGTAAGCCTGCCGCTCGCCGAAGGTGGCACCGTGACGGGCATGGGCATCCCCGAGGGCGTCAGCCTCATTGTCGGCGGTGGGTACCACGGAAAAACCACACTCTTGCGGGCCATCGAACGAGGCGTCTATCCCCATATTCCCGGCGACGGCCGTGAGGCCGTTGTTTGCCGCGCCGACGCAGTCAAGATTCGAGCCGAAGACGGCCGGCGCGTGTCGCACGTCGATATCAGCCCCTTTATCGGAAACCTTCCGCTAGGACGCGCCACCGCGGATTTTTCTTCGGACGATGCGAGCGGCAGCACGAGCCAGGCCGCGAACATCATGGAAGCGCTCGAAGTCGGCGCTAAGGTGCTTCTTCTCGATGAAGACACGTCGGCCACGAACTTCATGGTTCGCGACGCGCGGATGCAGGCTCTCGTCGCTAAAGGCCAAGAGCCCATCCTGCCTTTTCTCGACCGTGTCCGAGAGCTCTACGAGCGACTCGGGGTGTCGACCGTGCTCGTCATCGGAGGCTCCGGCGACTACTTCGAGGTCGCGGACAACATTATCAAGATGATGGAGTACGTCCCCGAAAACGTCACCGCGGAGGCGAAACGTATCGCGGCGGCGCGCCCCACCGGCCGGGACGTCGAATCAGAGCAGCCGATGGTCCAAGGCCGAAGCCGACGTCCCATTCCGCAGAGCGTCGATGCCTCGCGAGGACGCCGCGAGATCAAGATCGAGGCCCGAGGCCGTGACCAAATCCTGTTCGGACGCGAGAGCGTCGACCTACGCGCCGTGGAGCAGCTCGTCGACCCGAGCCAAACCCGCGCGGTGGGCTACGCCATGCATCTTGCGGCTCACCGTTTTTCGGCGGATACCGCGGACCTTGACGCTATGATGGACCGTCTCGAAACGAGTTTCGATCAAGAGGGTCTCGACGTACTCGCCCCGTTCGGGCGTGTAGGGGAGCACCCGGGCAACTTCGCTCGGCCCCGTCGCTTCGAGGTCGCTGCCGGATTGAACCGGCTACGTTCGATCACCATGGAGCCCATCTCATGAACACGCTGTTGCTAAGCTTGCTTCTCGCCGTGACTGCCCAGGCGCCCGCAGATCTCCTCATTCGCGGCGGCACCGTTGTCACGATGGACGGCGAACACCGGGTGCTCGAAGGCGGCACCGTCGTCATCCACGGCGCCCGCATCGAGTCGGTCCTCGGAGCGACGGAGCCGCTCCCCGACGCAGCCCAGACGATCGATGCGACCGGCCATCTGGTCATTCCCGGACTCATCAACGCTCATGGTCACGCCGCCATGACACTTCTGCGCGGCATCGCCGACGATCTCGCACTTCTGGAATGGCTCGAGAGCTACATCTTTCCCGCGGAAGCAAAAAACGTCGCTCCCGATTTCGTCTACTGGGGATCGCTTCTCGGCTGCGTGGAAATGGCCAAGAGCGGCACGACCACGTACGCGGACATGTACTACTTCGAAGAGGAAGTCGCGCGCGCCACCGAGACCGTCGGCATTCGCGGTGTCCTGGGTCAATCCGTCATCGGCTTCCCGGCGCCCGACTATGAAACTCCGGAAGAGGCGCTCGTCGGCGCTGAAGCGTTCATCGAGAAGTACAAAAATCACCCGCTCATCATCCCGTCGATCGCGCCGCACGCGTTGTATACGACCCCTTTGGATATCATCGAAAAGGCGCACGCCATTGCGCGCAAGCACGGCGTCCCGTTTCAGATCCACGCCGTCGAACCCCCGCAAGAAAACGATCAGATGATGGAACGGCTCGGCAAACGCACGATCCCCGCTCTCGACGACGCCGGCATCTTGACCCCGGGGGTTATCCTCCACCACGCCATCTGGCTCTCGGACGAGGACATCACCCGGATCGCCGGAAGCGGTGCTTCAACGTCGCACAACCCACAGAGCAATATGAAGACGGCGTCCGGTCTAGCGCGGGTGCCCGAGCTTCTCGCCGCCGGGATCCCGGTGGGTCTTGGGACTGACGGGCCCGCGAGCAACAACAACCTCGACATGTTCGAAGAGATGGACACCGCCGCAAAACTGCACAAGCTCGTCCGAGAAGATCCAACTGCGATGCCGGCGACGACCGTGTTTCACATGGCGACCATCGGAGGCGCGCAAGCGCTCGGAATCGATGACCGGGTCGGCTCCCTCGAGGCGGGTAAGCTTGCGGATATCGTCCTCATCGACGTCCGCGCTCCCGAACTGACACCGCTCTACGACGTGTACTCACACCTGGTCTACGCGATCAAAGGTGGGCACGTTGCCACGGTGGTGGTGGGGGGCAAGCTCGTTGTTCGCGACGGAGACATCTTGGGAGTCGACGAGAACGACCTCATGGAACGAGCCAACGAGATCAAAGCGCAAATACTGCGGAGTCTCGAGACGCCTTAGTGCAGTGTGCCGTCGTCCGGCTCAGGCTCATCACCACCGATATAGCCGAGACTTTTGAGCAAGCGCTCCGTTGCGTCACCCTCAGATCCCTCGCCACCCTGGCGCAGAGCCTCCGAGAGGCGTCGACGCTCCGCACGAAAGGCCTCGGCCGATTCCTTGAGCGCGGTAAGGTTGTGGGGGCCGGCCTTGTCGAGCAGGTTGTTCTCCTCCCACGGATCGCTCGCGACATCGAAAGCGATCCGCTTGAACCCACGCCGCCACATCCACTTGTAGGGCCACCGGTACGACGCCATGCCCGTGAGCCCACGGGTTTCATGACTCAGACCGTACGTCCAGAACGGGTCGCTATCGGGGCAATCGCCGGTGTCCCAACACCCGACCCACGATCGACCGTCCATCCCCCTCGCAGATAGACCGACAACGCCCAGAATCGTCGGAGCCACGTCCGTCATGAGGCCGGGTCGGTCTTCGATGACGTGGCCCTCGGGCAGACCTGCGCCGCGCATCATCCACAGGATACGGAGCTGATCCTCGTACACGTGGGAGGCGTGGCCGACGATGTCGTGCTCGAAGAGCCCCTCGCCGTGATCGGAGACAACGACAATCAGTGTCTCGTCGCGAATTCCAAGCGAGTCCAGCTTATCGACGAGCTCTCCAAGGTAGCGATCCGTGCGCGCAACGTTCTTGTCATAGTTCGGTAGCACGAACGACGGCGGCGGCCGTTGCAGCCGGCCTGCGAATTGAAGCTCGAGTCGCACCGCATCGACCTCGTCGTTTTCGAGCTCGACCTCGAACGCGGGCTGCAGGAGCGTGTGCCTTTCGGGAAGCTCTACGTCGGTGTAGCGGCTCATCGTTGTCCGCGACATCAGAAGAAGCTCCACCCCGGATTCGGGACGGTCGTCTTCTCGGGGCTCCCACAAAGAGACCCACCGTAGTCGGTGCGCACCGGGCGGAATCGCAACGTTGACAAAATACTGTTCCGCGTTCGCAAGGTTGTATCTGCCAACGAGCTCGTCATCGAGCCACAGCTCGCTGTCCGGCGGAGCATCCGGGGTCACGTACGGCTCGTGCGGATCCGATAAGTGAACCCATAGAAAAAACGATTCGCCGCCATGAGCGTCGAGCCAGTTGTTCAACGGCTCCATGATCTCGTGCGCCCGCCGATACCAGCGGACCGGACCTTCGGCGAACGGGTCGTGAAAATCCTGAAAGCCCTGGCTCAAGCCGAACGATGCCTGTAAAACACCGAGCGAGATGAACGCACCGGTGCGATAGCCCGCGTCTCGAAAACGCTCGGCGAGCGTATTGGCGCTTTCCGGAACTCGGTCTCCGTTGGCCATGACCCCGAACGAAGGTGGGGACACACCGGTAAGAAGTGCGGCGTGCGACGGAAGTGTAATCGGGGCATGAGTATAAGCGTAATCGAATTGGACCCCTTCATCAGCCAATCGATCGAGCACTGGCGTCGTCATAACGTCAGCGTTGTAGGGCCCGGTTCTAGCGACATGAAGGGTGTCGATCGAAACGACAACGACGCGGGGAACGCGACCTCGCGCTCGCCGGGCTCGAATGCTGTCGCATCCGCCCCCGAGTAGGAGAAGACCGAGTGCCAACAAGAAGAGCGCCGACGCCAACCTTTTCAAGCCTTGAGCTCCATGAGTGCATCGAAGAGCACGCTGTTGGTGCTCATGGCCGAGCCACCGTAGACCGTGCGCTCACCTCGCCAATCGGTGAACGTGCCTCCGGCTTCTTCGAGGATGGGCAGCAGCGCTGCGCAATCCCAAGGGTTCATGATGGGGTCGAGCATGATCTCGCAACGACCGGTCGCAACGAGACAGTGTCCGTAACAGTCGCTGTAGCCGCGCACGACCCGCGCCGACTTCTTCAATCGCGCCCAAAACGCGCCGTGAGGGTCGTCATCGAGACTCCCCGGCTCAGTGAGGCTGACCACCGCCGAGCCGATCGAGTCGACAGTCGAGACCCTCGCCTCGCGCCCATTCCACCGGCACCCCTCGCCGCGTCCTGCCGCGAGCATCTCGCCGAGGGCCGGCAGGTAGCAGACCCCGACGACCATCTCGCTGTCGATCTCTAGCCCCAAAAGCACGCCGTAGAGAGGTACCCCGCGAATGAACGACTGGGTGCCATCGATGGGGTCGATAATCCAGCGATGACCGGAATCGTTCTCCGACTCTCCCATTTCCTCGCCGTAGAGGCCGTGGTCCGGAAAGCGGTTCCCGATGAGAGCTCGTAGGAGCTCCTCACCGCCTCGGTCCGCGACGGTCACCGGTGACGCGTCGTGTTTGCGATCGACAGTGACGCCCGTCTGGAAGTGAGCGAGCGTGAGCTGTCCCGCCTGAAACGCCGCATCCGTGGCAAAGTCGAGGTACTCCCGCGTGGAAACCATATCGCGCCGAGATTATAGCAATCGCCGGGAGTGCCGTCCTCGGCTTCGACTTCGAGTAGGGCGCGATGCCGCTAAAAGCAAGGGGATAGGGGGATAGGAGGGGATGTGGGGATAAGACACGATATCTCCCTTCCCAACATCCCCAAACATCGAATCGCGTGCATCCCCTATCCCCTTGCTTTTAGAGGCCTCAATCGGGGTCGCGGCTCGGACGTCTAGTCTCTGAGTCGCTTTGTTAGGGTGGCGAATCGAACGCCGAACCGGCGGGCTTCTTCGAGCTCCGCCTCGCTCACGCCGGGATCGCTCGGCCCAGTGGTCGCTTGCGCGCCGAGCGTTCCGAACCCTCCCGCATCTTCGGCACCGATCACGACGAACTTGAAATTCAGGAATGCCGCGAGGATCGCGAGCCGTGCCAGCTCCTTTCCCGACGAAACGCTGCCGCCGGTCACAAACGCACCGGCGGTTCGGTTGGTCGGCGTCGAATCAACGCCAAGCTCGCCGGTCGACGCCAAAGCCCCGCCGACCTGATCCAGAAATTCTTTTGTTTTTGCGGAGAGGTTGCCCCAATGAACCGGGGAGCCGACGAGAATGCCGTCGGCGTGAGTGATCTCTGCCGCTTCGACATCCGCTTGTTTGCGCAACACGCCCGTCGCACCGGGTACGGATTCGACACCCTCGACGACAGCTCGTGCGAGCGACTCCGTGCTGCCGGTGCGCGAGTCATAGGCAATCAAGATCGTCACCGATGCCGCGTTGTCATTTTGTGACGCTTCGGTTACCGCCGGCGCAAGAAGCAAAATGCTCAATATCCAACGAAAGTGCACATCGACCTCCTCGTTCTCATCCTGCAATCATAAAACGCCCTAAAGCACAACCGCGACAAGGTCTCTAATCGACACCTTCGCTTAGGTGGGTCCAAGATCGCCAGTTGATTTATAGATCCCGAGCCGCTAGGATCGGCGGCACTTTCTGACGTGAGAGACCTCTTGAGCTTCCTGAACGGTTCAATCGACTTTACCGACAAAAAAATTCTGTCCGCGCTCCTTTCTAAGGGGCGGAGCACGTTCGCGGAGCTTGCCGCGCAAGTCGGCCTCACCGCACCGACCGTTCATGACCGCGTGAAGAAGCTCGAGAGAAGCGGCGTCATCGAAGGCTACACTGCCAACATCAATCCTGCCTCGCTCGGATACGACATCACCGCAATGGTCCGCATCACCACCGTGGCCGACGTGACGTCGCAGGACTACGAACGACAGCTCTCCGAGATTTCGGAAATTCAGCAATGCTTCAGCGTCGCTGGCGAAGAGACTTACGTCGCCCTCATCTTGACGCGAACGCCCAAGACGCTCGAAAAGGTTCTGCAGCGTATCAAGGCGATTGCGGGAACGATGTCGACGAAAACCTCGGTCGTGCTGTCCGCGCCCATCAACCGCCACACGCTGCCTCAAGAAGAAGACGTCCGCGAGTTTCCCGCAGACTCCTCGAGCAACTCCGCGTCTTTGGCTCGCTAGACTAGTTCTAGTGCTCGGAATTTAGCCGACAGGATCAGCGGGTCCAAACACTAGAGCTCACGCGCCAGCGTGTTCATCGCAACCAAAAGTGGGTTCCAGAGTGCGCCCGCAGGCGGCGCATAAGCAAGATCGAGCTGCGCCGCGTCTCGAACCGTCATGCCCGCCGTCAGCGCCGTCGCTGCCACGTCGATCACGGCCGCAGCCTCCGCACTGCCAACGATCTGCGCACCCAAAAGACGCCCTGAGTCGCGCTCCGCGATCACCTTGACGCTCGCCGGTGCCCCACCGAAGTAATGCGCTCTGGCCGGCGCCAAAATCTTGGACTCCACTGCGGAGAAGCCGTCGCGCTCCGCTTCGCGCAAATTCAAGCCCGTCTTGGCCGCAACGATGTCGAAAACTTTGACGATGCTCGTCCCGACCGCGCCAATGAATCTCGAGTGACGCCCGGCAAGATTTTCCCCTGCGATACGCCCCTGCTTCGCGGCGACCGTTCCGAGCGGGATGAGGCTCGGGCGACCGCTTACGAGGTGATGGGTCTCGGCGCAATTTCCAGCCGCATAGACGCCCGGAAGATTCGTCTCGAGCCGGTCATTGACTTGGATCGCACCGGTCGGACCCAACTCGACCCCGGCATTCTCGGCGAGCTCCACCGAGGGGACAACACCTACGTCAACGAAGACGAGCTCTGCCGGGATACGAAGTGACCCAGTGGAGAGCTCAACCGCATCGACGTCTCCATCCCCTTTGGCCGCAATCCGTCGGACGTGCCGGTTCGTCATGACCTGCACGCCGTGGAGAGAGAGCTCGTCCTCCACGAGCTTCGCCATGTCGGGATCGAGGGTTGAGAAAATCTGCGTTGCGGCCTCCACGAGCGTCACTGAGAGACCTCGTGCCACCATCGCTTCCGCCACTTCCAGGCCGACGTAGCCACCGCCCACGAGCACCGCACGGCGGGGGCGCTTCGAGGAGAGCCACGATGCGATCGCGTCCGCATCCCCGAGACGGCTCGCGGTGAAGACGCCGTTTAGGTGAGCCCCCACGACGTCCGGCGTAATGGGTCGGTAGCCAGTCGCGACCAGGAGCTTGTCGTAACCCAGCGTATCGCGTTGACCTGAGCGCACGTGCTCGACGACGATCTTCCGCTGGGACGCTTGGAGCTCCACGACGCGACACTGCACCCGGGCTTCGATACCCCGCTCGTTCATGAGACTTTCCGGAGTGAAGAGCTCGAGCTCGCTGAGGTCGCGCACGAGCCCGCTCAAAAAATACGGAAGACCGCAAATGCTATAAGCGATGCGTGAGCTCGCTTCGAGGATCGTGACCTCGAGGGATGGGTCGAGCCGTTTCGCCCGCGACGCGGCCGTCATACCGGCCGCGTTGCCGCCGACAACGAGGATACGGGTCACGCCATCACTCCAAGCTATTCCGATAGCGGCGCGTGCTCGTCCAGGTAGTTCCTGATAGCCGAAACAACGTCGTCCGCAAGGTCCCCTTCACGATGAAGGATCTCGACCATCTCCCGCACAGTGACTACCGGAAGCACCGGAACCCCGAGAGATTGCTCGAGCTCGTCGAGTGTGCTCTGGGTTCCCGTACCGCGTTCCTGGCGATCGACCGCAATGATAATACCGACGATCCGAACCGATGCTCCGGTCAGAAGCTCGACCGAGTGCCGGATCGAAGCCCCGGAAGTGATGACGTCGTCCACAATCACGGCGGAGAGGCCCGCTTCCGGCTGCGTTCCGACAAACACGCCCCCTTCGCCGTGGTCTTTGGCTTCCTTGCGGTCGAACGTAAACCCGACGTCGGAGCCAAGCTCGGCAAGCGCCGTCGCCGTGGCCACGGCGAGCGGAATACCCTTGTAGGAGGGACCGAAAACGAAATCGCAGTCGAGACCAGCATCGAGGATACGAGCCGCATAGGCCGCGCCCAAGCCCGCGATCGCGCTTCCGGTGCGAAGCTGCCCGGCATTGATGAAGTACGGCGACGTACGCCCCGATTTGAGGGTGAACTCGCCAAAGCGGATCACATCACTCGCCGCGAGAAGCTGCACAAAGCGCTCCTGATACGAGCCGTCTGGTCCATCCGTCACGGCGGGAGCATAACGCATCTTGTGAGCCGACAGCTATTTCTGATACAAACTTGCACATCATGGAACTCATCCACCGTCCTCGACGTCTCCGACGCAGCGAACCCATCCGAACCCTCGTGCGGGAGACCACTCTCTCGCCGGGACAGCTCATCGCACCCCTTTTCATCAAGAAAGGTAGAGGACTCCGCGAGCCCATCGATACGATGCCCGGGCAATTCCGACTCTCCGCCGACGAGCTCGTCCGGGAAGCCGAGGAGCTTTGGGCCGTCGGTGTCCAGGCTGTGAACCTCTTCGGCTACTCGGAGGTTAAGGACGAGGGAGCGACCGAGTCCTACAACCCCGAAGGCGTTATCCCGAGCGCCGTGCGCACGCTCAAAAAAGCGCTACCGGATATGTGCGTTCAGACAGATATCGCGCTCGACCCCTATTCGATCCACGGCCACGACGGCCTGGTTATCGACGGCGACGTCGCGAACGACGAGACGGTGGAGGTCCTGTGCCGCATGGCCCTCGCCCACGCGGAAGCTGGCGTCGACTGGGTCGCGCCCTCGGACATGATGGATGGACGCATCGGGGCGATCCGCGACGCTCTCGACGAAAAAGAGCTCACCCACGTGGGAATCCTCGCCTACTCCGCCAAGTACGCCTCGTGCTTTTATGGTCCCTTCCGAGGCGCGCTCGACTCTGCGCCGCGTAAAGGCGACAAGAAGTCTTACCAAATGGACCCGGCTAACGTGCGCGAAGCGTTGAAGGAGATCTCCCTCGATATCGAAGAGGGTGCCGACGTCGTCATGATCAAACCCGCCCTCCCCTACCTCGACATCATCGCCCGTGTCAGCGACGAGTTCGACGTTCCCGTGGCCGCCTACAACGTCTCGGGAGAGTATGGGATGATCCTCGCCGCTGCCGAAAAAGGCTGGATCGACCGTGACAAAGCCATTCTCGAAGCACTGCTCTCGATCAAACGCGCTGGCGCTGACATGATCTTGACCTACTTTGCGAAAGAGGCCGCAGGCCTGTTGCGAGCGTAATCCCGCCCGCTCGTCAGACTCACGCCCAGGATTCGTCCCGCTCCAAAGAGTCCAAGACTCACCCGTCGAGACATCGCGAAAACCCGAGCCGCTGCCCTTGAAACCCCATCCCGGACCTTCTACGATGTGACCCGAAATGCATATCCACATACACGATCGGCCGATCGGTGCTATCGGATATCACGGTGAGCCAACCGAACGTAACTCACGACAAAGAAACCTCTTCCCGTTCCACCGCGAGCGATCGCCGCACTATGCGGCAAGCCTCACGGTGAGAATCGATGGGATTGATCGGCAGATCACCTGTTAGATGGCCAAGGTAACGGGAGAGTTGCTGCGATGACGACGCTCGTAGTTGGAGCAAGCGGGGCAACCGGCCGGTTGCTCGTGCAGCAATTGCTCAGTCGCGGACAGCGCGTCAAGGTGATCGTACGATCGCCGCAAAAGCTGCCCGAGGGTCTCAAGAATCACAGCGACTTGTCTGTGATCAGCGCAAGTCTCCTAAGCCTCAACGACGGCGAACTGGCCCAGCACGTCGAAGGGTGCAACGCGGTCGCGTCCTGTTTGGGGCACAACATGAACCTGAAGGGTATTTACGGGCACCCGCGCAGGCTTGTCACCGATGCAACGCGGCGGTTGTGCGATGCCATCAAGGCGAACAATTCTGAGCAGCCAACCAAGTTCGTACTCATGAACACGACCGGCAACAGCAACCGCGATCTTGACGAATTCGTCTCGCTCGGTCAAAAGTGCGCCATTGGGCTTCTTCGTTTGCTCTTGCCTCCGCATGTCGACAATGAAAAGGCTGCCGACTACCTGCGACTTGAGATCGGCCACACCGACAGCGCAGTCCATTGGGTTGCGGTTCGCCCGGACAGCTTGGCCGATGAAACTGAGGTCACCGGATACGAAGTGCATCGCTCACCGATTCGAAGCGCGATCTTCAATGCTGGTGTGACTAGTCGAATTAACGTTGGTCACTTCATGGCAACTCTAATCACGGAAGATGACACATGGAACGTTTGGAAAGGCCAAATGCCGGTGATCTACAACAAGCCAAATTCATCGAGTAGCACGGGCGGCCATCCGTAGTTTGAATCTGGATGGGCTGGGTCGCGACACGGCGAGGAGGCCGGCGTTTCGCCATCTAACTATGGGATCGAGCGGTCGTTTCCGTTCGCTTCGGGTAGCAACGAGTGTGAAAAGAACTCGGGTGACTTCGTGGAACAGTGTGCTTGAGCTCTAGGACTGGCCACGCCGCTCATCCCGCCTTTAGGCAGACACGAGCATGAAACGAACTTCCACTAACGATGAAGGTGGTGTTGTGCTGTGCCAGCCGCGGTACGGCCATATGTAGATTCTTGGTGTCAAACGTGAATGATCGGAAGTGGAGGAGCCATGCCAGACGAGCGAAACAAGGAAATCGCGCATCGATGGATCGTGGGAATATGGGACCGTGGCAATTTTGGGTTGATAGAAGAAATCGGCTCGGAGGCGTACGTCTTCAGCACGCCGAGCGATGGCGAAATGCGAGGTGAGGGGTTTCGAGATTTCGTAACCGCAGTTCGTTCGGCGTTTCCAGACCTCAACAACACCATCGAGAGTCAGGTCTCCGAAGGTGACATCGTTGTTACGAGGGGCACTACCCGTGGCACGCACGAGGGCGCGTTCGGCGAAATAGGCGCGACCGGCAAACCAGTAGCGATCCCGTGGGTGATGTTCACCAGGATCCAGAACGGACGTATCCTTGAGGATTGGGAACTCTACGATGCGCTCGGGATGATGAAGCAGCTCGGTGTCGTCTGACGGTCCACGCAAAAACAGTGTACATGTGTGAGAGCTGTCTGACTTCACGAAGGGGATTCCAAGTGAATGCAATCAATCACGCAGCGACGGCACTGCTCATCAACAAGAAGTGGTCCGGGGTACCCATCGTCCTTGTCCTGGTGTCGGTTCAGCTGATCGAGTTTCTTTGGGTCGCACTCAACCTGTTCGGGATAGAGGTCACGACGACCGAGCCGCAGGTGAGGGCGCTCAACGATATTCACTTGGCTTACATGCCCTACTCGCATTCGGTCGCCGCAACGGCAGTCTTGGCATTGGGTGTATGGCTGTTCTTTGCAAGATTTCTTAAACAGCCCCTTTGGGGCATTGCGCTTGCAGTCGCCGTTTCCTCTCACATTGTTCTTGATCTAGCGACTCACGTGCGAGACATCGCGCTCGCTCCCGGCATCGAATCACCAAAGCTCGGCTTGGGCCTATATGGAGTGCCATTGCTAGCCCTCGTCGTGGAGACAACCTATGGTGTTGGGTGCTGGTGGGTCTTTCGTGGATCGAGGACTTTGCTGGCAGTAATCGTCGCGCTCAATCTTGGTGCACTCTCCTTCTACGCGCCGATGATATCCGGCCCCGAGCGTTTTTTTGCTGGGCGCCCAACACTCTTTGCAGCCATCATCGGCTTGCATATCACCATCGGGTTGATCGCTGTCGGTTTCTTCGGACGTTCTCGATGGCGATGATTCGCAAATGAACAGCCCGGGACCTATAGGCAGGACGAGGACCGGCAGCAGGTCTTGGGGCGTAGTAGGATAGCTGCTACACCCATGGTGAGTACGACCCGACTGATTGTTCCGCTCCTCGCGCTCGTGCTGGGTCAGAGCTGTGTCTCCACGAAAATCGACGTCGTTCCGTTTCTCGCTCCCACGCAGACAGCGTCGCTCGATGAGCTCGTGGCGCGCATCAACGAATGGCGGGAAGTCCAATCCCTGGTGTTCCGTATCGACCTTCAGATCGTGACAGTCGAAGAAGCCGGCGAGGGCGAGGGACGACGCTTTCGACAAACGCAGGGCCGCCTGTTACTCAAGCGCCCTCGACGGATAAGGCTGAACATCGAAGCCCCGATCTTGAGTGCGAACATCGCCGAAATGGCTTCGGACGGTGAGCGGTTTCAGCTTCTTATCCATCCTCCGGACTACCGCGCGTTGATCGAAGGGCGCAATGACCAAAACTACGAGGATGAAACGGCCAAGCTCGAAACTGATCCTGAGCTCCGAAAGGCGAGCTCGCTCGTCAACATTCGCCCCCAACACTTCACCGATGCGTTTCTTCTCTCGACGATCCCCATTGACGAGCCGAACACCCTCGCCTTTCTCGAAGAAGAGCGGGTGGACGAGCCCGACACGAGACCACGCGCCAAAAAGCAGAGTCGCGTCCGGAAAAGCTACTACGTCGTCACCACGGCGCGTCTTGGCGAAGAGGCGCCCCGCGTCCGGTACTGGTTCGACCGCGTGGGCGCAATCGTTTTGAGGCGACAGCAGGTCTACGTTCCCGACGGACGACTCGTCGCCGACATCCGCTACTCGGACTATTTACCTCCCCAGGGCGACGCCGGTGTCCGCATCGCATCCCACGTGGAGATCGACCGCCCCTACGACGACTACGCGTTGATCGTGGACGTGAAGCCAGACGGGATCCTGATCAACCGCGAGCTCCCCGACACGGCATTCGTTGTGACCGCGCCGGAGGAATGGGGCGATACCGTCCGCCACATCGACCTCGACGAGCGCGACCCTACCAGCAGTCCCTAACGGGATGGGTCACGACATGAGCGCGTCGATGGCGCGGGCGAGCGACGCCGACAGTTCCTGGTCGACAATTCCCAGAATCGACACGGCGAACACGACGATCCAAGCGCCGGCGAGCAGCACGCTTGCGGCAAGCCACAAAATGTCGCCAGCGTCACCCATAGGTCGCCGCTCGAGGTCGTCCCAAATCCAGAAGCACCGGGCGGGATCGGTGAACAACATTTTGGAAACGTTGGTCTTTGGCCCAAATCCGAAAAGGGTTTCGAGGGTCCAGTGCCCGACCCGCCGATAGAATGGAGGGCTGGACCTGTCCTTCCCCACCACGACCTTGCCGTACTCCCGGTCCGCGTGACCCACGAGATGAACCCGTTCACCGGCCACGAGGACGTCGTCTTCGGAGAACAGCACGCCGCGGCGAGGATCGATCAGCACCCGCCCGCTCTCGTCGACGAGATAAAACCGCGTGTCCGGATGGTCCATATCGGCGCCCGCGTAGTACACGCAGCGCTCCTCGGTCAGCGGGTGGCTCAGGAGTCCACCCGCCGGCTGCACCCGACCTTCGAGTGCGACCGGACCCATCGGCATCGAAGCAATCTTCGTGACGGGCCGATGGCGCACTCTGACGAGAAGAATCAACAGGCGAAACGGACGTCAAGGCTGCTGGCAGGAGGTGCGCACCGTCGTACTTTCTGGAGTACTTCGAAGCGGGGTCAGAGCCCGCAAGCGACTACCGACGGCCGATGCGAACGTTTCGAAAGACGAGGCCGACGATGGTCTCCGCTCGCTCCTCGATCCCAAGCTCGATCCAGTGCTGGTCGGGTCGGTACGCCGGCCCATAGCCGGTCCGAATGATGGGGCGGCCGTCGAGAAAGACACGAGCCTCGTTACCGTTAGCACCGGGTCCCCATTCCAATCGCCAATGGTAGGCGTGGTTCGGGTCCCAGTCGAGAAAGTCCCAACCCACATCATGCTGATCGCCACCCGAGATAAAGCGCATGCGAACGTAAGGAGGGTTGTGCCCCTGGGTGTCGAGCTTGCGGATGTGCACCCGAAACGGGTTCTCGCGGTAGTCCCCCGCCCTCGGATCCCACATGCCCATGATCGTGAACAGATCCCTTTGTGGATTGAACGGGGTCAGATTGAGGTTCTCCCATTCCACGAAGCCGGACACCATCGGCGCGACACGGTAGCGGATGAAGTTCCCGCGTTGGGTCACCTGCCATCCGGCACCGGTGAATTGCCCCCCGGACACTTCACCGACGGAGGTTCCGCTCGTCAACGGGTCGACGATCGTGGCACCGTCCGCCGACGGCGGCGCCGTGGGCGGGGGGGGTGCTCCGCCGCCGGTGCTGCCAGTCGGCGCTGTCGGGGAGGTCGGAGTCGTCGCCCCCCCCGTCGTTCCAACGGACGCGCCCTCGACCGGAGTGGACACGCTCGAGACGCCCGTCAGCGGGTTTACGGGATCTTCGAGGCTACAACCCGCCACGAGTGCGGTGGCCCCTAGGAGCGCGACGAAACAGAGACTTCTTTGTGATGGGGTAGGCAAGGTTGGGTTCTACCTTTCCGGCACGATCAACGGTCTTCACCGGGCGATCGGATCTCTGAAATCCACGTTCATTGTGATGAGAAAGAACAATGATAACACCTTTTCCGAGGATCAAGGGTGACCAATGGATCGTCTCAACGGACGGCAGGACGGAGCCCCCGTGGACTCGCGGTGGCCGCGAGCTGGTCTATCGGAACTGAAACGACGTCTTGAACGTCGCGGTCGAGCATTCTCTCACGGGAAGATATCTTGCGACCGGCCATCCAGCGGAAGTCAGTGGTTCGACGTTACACGCGATGGAGAACAGTTCAACATGATCCGGCCAGACATCGAGACCGAACTGTGGAAGATCCAGATCTTCTTGATCCTGGTTCGACGAGCTCGAGCGGCTGGTGCCCTGAGTACTTCGCGAGCCGGAACGACGGTGTCGGCCCCCTCACCCTCCTCGCTGCGCTCGTCGACCTCTCCCCCACAGGGGGGAGAGGTTAGTGCTAACTACTCGAGTTTGGG
>CAMYKY010000105.1 GCA_947259165.1 uncultured Acidobacteriota bacterium
GCTCGACAAGCTCGCTGCGGAAGGCGGCAAATATCTAGATATGAATTCGTCGGAGCGCCTTGTCCGCACCAAAAATGACGTCGGAATTTACCGACAGGATCAGCGGGTCCATGCACTAGTCTCCCTCGATTTCCAGAATCCATTTTGCCTTGTCCGCCACGCCAGGCGCGGCAGGCACATAGGACTCTAACCGGTCGACCAGGACGGCCGGCTCTTCCTCGACGAGCAGCATCTTTCGGTGCTCGTCTCGAACGAAGTTCTCGGCCACGCTGTGGTCCACGAAAGCCATCAAGGCGTCGTAGTAGTGGCACGTGTTCAGCAAGCCGCAAGGTTTTTGATGGATGTCGAGCTGGGTCCACGTCAGCATCTCGATCAGCTCGTCGAGTGTGCCGTAGCCGCCGGGCAGCGCGATGAAGGCGTCCGAGAGCTCGGCCATGACCGCCTTGCGCTCACTCATCGTATCGACGGCTCGAAGCTCGGACACGCTCTCGTACGCAAGCTCTTTGTCGACGAGAAACTTGGGGATCACACCGATGACTTCCCCGCCTCCGGCGATGACGGACTCGGCGATCCGGCCCATGAGGCCGACACGGCCGCCGCCGTATACCAGAGAGATTCCTCGAGCGACGAGCACGTTGGCGAGCTCCACCGCGGCGCTCGTGTAGTCTCGACGAGCACCGGGGCTGGAGCCGCAAAACACCGCGATTCGCTTCACGTGAGAGCTCGCACACACTCGAGCGGGACCCAGCCGTGGCGACCGGATTCGTCGCGTGCGAGAAGCCACCCGCTCTCGCTGAGGTGTTCGTCGAGCACGACGCCGACACTGACCTCGAGTTCGTTGGCATCGTAGTCGCGCTCGATCTTGGCTTCCCCGCTCTCGAGCGTCAGCCACGATTCGGGGACCCAACCGCGGACTCCCGAGGCGTTCTCACAGTAGAGCCACCCCTGCCAAGACGTCGGCCGTCGTTCCCAGCGCAACCACGACCCCTTGGCCACCACGAGCACGTCACCCGGATCGGGCGCGTGAGCCTTCACCACTTGGTACTTCACGACGGCCTCGCCGGCGGAAGCGTCGGCGGCGACTCACGCTCGTCGGGGAGCGGGATGGCGAGAAGCCTCTCAGCGGGACGACGATCCACTCCGGCCGCGTAGGTCGCCGTGTCGCCGCTCGCCGCCGCGCGGATGCGCTCGCGCATCACCTTCTCGAACACCCTGGCATCCTCGGAAGGCAGTTTGCGCACCGACTCCGCCCAGCCCGGCTCGGGAAAGTCGTTCCAAAACCATCCCGCAGGTTCGAGAAGCGCGAGCTCCCCTCTCGCCTCGGCGTCGCCAATCCCGCGCGCGAGCCCATCGAGTTGGGCAAGGTTCACGAGCTCGATCGCTTCCGGGCTCAACACGAGGGGGTATCCTCGATAGAAATCACACGCCAGCGTCCAGAAGGAATCCTCGATGCGCGCCGAGAGCGCTCCGAACCGACGCGCCGACCGCACGGACTCGACAATGGAGAGCTCGGGGATCTGCACGAGGAGCGCGTGAAGCGCCTCCCACGTCTGGCGGGCCGAGGAGAGAGAGCTCTCCGCCGACTCCCCAGCCGCGTGGCGCAGATAGGCGTCGGCCTCGAGCGCATGAGCCTGACGCACGCCGACCCAACTGATGGCATCGATGAAGTCACGGTGGCTGCCGAGAGGCGCCATCATCTCCACCGCACCACGGCGCACGTCGGCGAGGAGCGAGAGGCTCGCCGGTGACAGCTCGTACGGATTGAGCAACCGTTTCCTCGGCGGGTACATGAAGCGCGCGTTCCCGCCGAGGATGAGCGGCAGATAGGTCTCGAGAAACCGCGTCGCGTGAGCACCATGGCGCGCGTGCGCATAGTCTGCGAGGGCGCGCTCCACGTTATCCATGGAGATCGGGTTCCAAGCCACTTTTGCCACGACGTCGGAGAGCCAGACCGACGTGTCGCTCCACTCTGGCCATTGAAAATACCCTTCGCAGCTTGCATCGCGCGCCGACGCCTGGGCGTCGCGCGCGAGCGCAGCAGCGTCACTCCATCCGGTTTGCAGCAACGTTTCATTGCCTCCGAAGACTGTAAATTGCCCCGACAGCCACGATCGGTCCCGAGGCAAGTTGGCGCGTCCGTCCGGCTGCTCGCGACCCACACTCACGTCCGCGAAGACATCCGCCATCCCGTGACGAATATGCACGGCCCGGACATCGGGTGGGAACCTCTCGAACAAATCGGGAACCCGCTCGCCCCAGGTCCACACCGTCATTCGAGCCTCGGGATCGAGCTCCTTCATCACCGAGAACGCTTGCAAGAATCCTTGCGCCTTCGTCACCGAACGACACGGGTCGCTATAGACTTGCTCTTCTTCACCGCGGTGGCGGATCGCGTACCAATGATGGGTGCCGAGCTCGTCGATGAGTGCCCGCCAAGTCTTGGCCGTAAGCTCCTGGAGCTCGGGCTGATGCGCGCACAAGAAACCGTTGCGCCATTCGAGGCCTGGGAACAACGCCCGCACTGGCTCGGGGAAAGCGCCGTACGACAGCACGTACATGCAGTGGATGCCGAGATCGCGAGCGCGCGCGAGCACTTTCTTCGCGAGCGTGTGCTTGACCTCGGACTTCCAGACACTGCCGTCGTCGAGGCCTTTGGCCTCGGGGAACACCGACGCGTAAATGTGCTCGAGCGGTGGGTAAAATTCGAGAAAGTTCATACGGTTTCGCGCCATGAACAGCAGTGCCCGCTCCCAATCGTCCTCGGTCCATACCGAAGAGCAATAGCGGCGGGGACCGACATAGTTGTCCCAGATCATGTCGCCGCGCCAACGAAAGGCGGGCTCGCTTTCAACGACAGCCCCGACGGCAGACAGGCTGGAGAGGTCGGGACCGGAGAGCTCGGGGATGATGTCGGAGTCGCGAAAGAAACGAAACCCGAGCTGCTCCATAAAAGTGTAGAGCCCGTTTCGAGCCCCTTCCGCATCGCGGCCGGCAATGACGACATTCGGTGACTCGCCCGTCTGGACGCGGAAGCCGCCCGCGGCATTGGGAACATGAGCGCCGGAGATACGGGTCGAGCTCTCGTCCGTACCCAGGAGCACGTCGAGGCGCCCCGGCGCGGCTAGCTCTTCCACAATGGGTGGGGGTGTGCCGATCGCGCGCTCAAAAAGCGACTGAGCATCTCGAGCTACAGTGAGCTCGAGCTCGCTCGCGTCGCTACCGACCATCAGGCGCAAGTCGCTCCACTGGGCACGGTCGTCGCAGGAGGCAAGCGCTGTGCCGACCAGAGCGACGCTGCTCTGTCGGATGAATTCTCTTCGTTTCATCTCGGGTAGGATAAACTAATCGGCTTATGAGAGGACAAAGACGGGAGGTCGTCGTCACCGGAGCAGGCGTGTGCTGCCATTTCGGCGACGATCTCGACCAGATTACAGCCGATCTTCGCTCCGGAAAGAATACCCCGTTCGTTACCTATGACGAAGCAGTTCGCTACGGAGGCCGATGTCAAATCATCGGCCTCTACCCGGGGAATCTCGAGCTCAGCGACCTCGATGTCAACAAGCAGCAAGCACGGTTCATGGGGCGGGCTTCCAGACTTGCTCTGCGGGCAGCGCGCGACGCTGTCGGGCAATCGGGAATCGACCCCACGCCGCTCGCCGTCGTCGTTGGCAGCGGCGCCGGTGACGTAGAGAGCCATCGTGAAATCTCGCAGAAACTCGAACACCACGGCATGCGACGGGTTTCGGCCACCGTCATTCCCAAGCTCATGGCGTCAACCGTCTCCGCGAACCTCGTCAACGTTTTTCGCACCAAGGGTCCGTCGTTCACTGCAAGTGCCGCGTGCTCGGGCGGCGCCTACAACCTCTTGCTCGCCGCCAGTTTCATTGAAAACGGCATCGTCGATGGTGCCCTTGCCGGCGGCGTCGAAGTCGCCGACCCGCATTTTTTTGCGGGGTTCGACTCGATGCGGGCTTACAACGGGCAAAACAACGACCATCCCGAACGCGCCTCGCGCCCCTACGCCAAAGACCGTGCCGGGTTCATCTTCTCGGAAGGGGCCGGGATCGTCGTCTTGGAGGCTCGCGAGACGGCGGAGAAGCGCGGTGCACCCATTCTCGGTGTTCTGAGGGGTTACGGGATGAGCTCGGACGGCGCCGGGGAGATGGTCGCACCCTCATGGGAAGGAGCGCTCGCCGCAATGCAAAACGCGTTGTCCGACGCCGGCGTCGGACCCGACGACATCGACTACGCGAACACGCACGGCACCTCAACACCTCTCGGTGACTTGTCCGAGGTACGGGCGATGCGTCAGCTCTTCGGCAAGCGCAGGATCCCGTACTCGTCGACCAAAGGCTATACAGGCCATCCGGTGACAGCTGCTGGCACAATCGAGGCGATTTTTGCGATGGAAATGATTCGGGGTGGCTGGATAGCGCCGTGCGTCAACGCCGTCCCCCTCGACCCCGAGGTCGAAGACTACCCGCCCGTCATCACTCCGACCGACGCACCGCTTCGCTTGGCGATATCGAACTCGTTCGGATTCGGTGGCACCAACGTCTGTCTCGTCCTCGGCGCACCGTGACCCGAAGCGCGCATGTCTGAGCCAACCGGTCCGGCACCGCCAACCCGAATCGATCTTGCGTGGAGCTCCGTCCAACGATTCGATGCGACCAACGCGACGGGGGGCGCGCTAACCCTCGACGGCAACAAGGCCGAAGGCTTCTCGCCAACCGAGGCGCTTTTGTCATCACTCGGCGCGTGCATGGGAATCGATATTGTGATCATTCTCGAGAAGATGCGCACCGGCTTCAAAGGGTTGAGCGTTTCGATCGAAGGCGAACGCGTCGCCGAGCCCCCGCGCTATTTCGATCACATTCGCATGTTGTTTCGAATTCGTGGTGATGTACCCCGCGACAAAGCCGAACGCGCCGTACGCCTATCGTTCGAGAAATACTGCAGCGTCTTCCACACTCTTCGAAAAGATATCGACATCGTCACCGAGACCGTGATCGAGTGAGCGGCTCCGCGGCAACACGTGTGCGCGCAGCGCTCGATGCCCTCGATGCCGCCTACGAGATGCTGCCGTGCGACCCGGAGCTCGCCGACGTCGAAATTGTTGGCTACTCGACCTTCGACACCTGGGAGTTCACATTCGAAGGTGACGAAAAGATCAGGGTCACCGAGCTCAGCATCACCGGCGATTACACTTATGGCGGTACGGCGAAATAGATCCTCGTCAGCTTAGCGTTGCTTCGGCGCGGCCTTCGCGGCACGCTGCGGCGATTCCTGCGCGGCCCGCGGCGACGAACCCTTTTGCTGTTGCATACTCTTGTAAATACGAGACGCCAATGCGCGCTCTTCCCGGAGCTCCCGGGTCGCCGCTTCAGCGCGTTGCAGCGCAAAGTCGAGACGCGCGATCTTCTCAGCGATATGTTCGACGACCGTACGCTGTTCTTTCAGATTTTCCAAATTCGCTTCGACATCCGAGATCACGTTTTTCAGATGGTCCATCTTCGCCGAGGCCTCGTCGATCGACCCGCTGCGCTTTTCGAGTCCCTCGTACTTGCTATTGAGTACCGAGGCCTCGCGAAGAAGCAGCTCGAGTCGTTTCCCGGTTTCGAGGACATCCTGACGCGCCTCGAGCACGCTCATCGCATCATTGCGTGTTTGCTCCGTAGCCTCGAAAAGGCCGTCGACTTGTTGTTTGACCTGGTCGACGGCACTCTGCTTCTGGCCGACCTCGGCGATCTTGTCGTCGAGCGTTCCCATCATGCCCTCGAGCTTCGCCAGCCTCTCCTCATGTTTCGAAATGCGCTGCTCTGAAGCCGCCAGCTCGGCACGCTTTTGCTCGAGCGTGGAAGTGAGAGCTCGTAATTCGACAAGCTGCTCGTTCGCTACCTTCGACTGGCCTTGTATGGCCTTTTGGTCTTCACCGACGCGATGAACCTCTTGGAGCCAATCCTTGCGTCCGTCGTTGAGACCCTCGAGCTCCGTGTTCAACACGCTGACCCGTTCGTTGTTTTGTGCGACTGCGCTCTGCATCGATCCGAGCCGATCACTGAGTACTTCGGCGCGCTTTTCTCGATCTTGAAACGCCTGCTCCATCAGGTCGAACGCTTCGAGCTTCTCCTGGAACGCGTCCATCCGGCTCGCCATGAGCACGGATTGCTCTTCCATCCGCGGCAGACTCTTGTCTTCTCTGAGAGAAGTGACCAGTTTCTGAAGATCTTTCACTTGCGCGGACAGCCCATCCTGGGCCACCGTCATCGAATCGAGCTCGGCTTTTCGGGAGAGCTGACCATCAATGCGGGTATCGACCTCTTTGCTGATCTCGCCGAGCCGGTTCAAGCGGGCCTCGACACTTTCGACGAACTCGGAACGCGGTCGTAGCTCTTCGATCCTGGCCTCGAGCTTGGACGACAAGTTGTCGAGCTTCGCGAGCCGCGCCTGAACGGTATCCACCAATTGAAGCCGAGGCGTCATCTCTCGCGCCGAGGCTTCCGCCAAGACGCTGGCCTTCCTGAACTCGGTCAGGAGCTGGCGCGCCTTTTCGACTTCGTCGTGACTCTGTTTCAATTGCTCGAGCTCGTTTTTGAGCGCCGCCCGCGTCTCGCCGAACTCCGCAATCTGGTCGCGCGTCTCTTTGACCATGCTCTCGCTCGCCTCGACCGCCTGAGCCTGCTCCGAGACCCTGTCGGCGAGCGCTTTCATGGAATCGAGCCGCACGTCGAAGTTCTTGAGCGACCGGACCTTGGTTTCGATACTTTCGACGTCTTTCAGCTGCGCCTCCAGGCGCGACGAGAGCTCATCGGCACGCTGGATCGCCTGGCGAATGACTTCGTCCTTGTTGGCGAGCGTCTTGAGGTGCTCTTCGAGCTTGGCGATGTTGTCGTAGACTTCCATCGCTCGACGGTTTGCTACTTCGACCTCTTCCTTGAGCAACGCAGCGCTTTCGAGACGTTGTTGAATCTGACCGAGCGCACTTGCGATGTCGGTCTTGAGCTTGACCGCTTCCTCACTGAACTGACTCTTCTGCTCGCGAGACGACTGCAGATCGGTGGCGAATGCTTGCTGGAGCTCCTGGAATCTCTCGACGTTGCCTTCGATCTCTTTGAGCCACTGGCCCTCTTCGGCCATCTTTTTGATCTTGCGATCCATGTCCCAGACGAGCTCGTTGACCTCATTCAACTGGCCTGAGGCGCGGTCGACGAGCTCTTTCGTCGCCCCCAGGGAGCGAAGTTTCTGGTTGACGTGCTGCGCGAGGGCGTTGAGCTGTCTGAGCTGATCCTGGGTCTGTTTCGAGACAGCGTTCGAGTTCGACAGGCTTTTGACGACTTCCTCGACTCGACTGGTGATTTCTTCCGCGCGGGTGAGCTCCGCCTTCACGAACCGAGCTTTGTCATCGATGTTGCCGGATTCTTTGCGGAGCGTGGAGATCACATCCTGCAGTCGCTCGTAGTCGTCGCGGATGAGACCGAACTGATTCTCCAGCTCGTCGAGACCGCCCTTGACGCGCTGAACATCGCCCTGGACGCCCGCGACTTCTTTCGCCTGTGACTTGAAGCTCGCGACTTTGGCGTCCGCTTCAACACTCGAGGCGATGAGCCTCTCGATATTGGATCGGGCCTCGCTCAGCTTCCCGTTGCGGGATTCGACCTGGCGGATGCGGGCGTCGGCCGAGGTTACGAGCTGGTCGAGCGTGCCGACACGCTCTTCGAGCTCCGCAGCAGCTTCCGCCATTTCGCGAGCCGCGGCGAGGCGCTGCTCGAAGGCTTTCAACGTGCCATCTGCGGACGAGATACGAGACTCGACTGCCCGAATCGACTCTTGCATGCCGGCCTTCGCTTCGAGCTCCCGCCGGGTTTGGTCGATCATGGCGGCAAGGCGGGCCGATTCCTGCTGAGCGAGGTCGGCGACTTGCCGGAGCTCCTCGGGGGAGGGTTTGGTCTCCGCGTCGCGGTTGAGCAACTTGTCGATGATGGTGGACATGGGCGGTCTCCTGACTTGAGGTCGCTAAGGTACGATCCTTATTAGGCAACGCAACAGCCGTGCCAGGTAGAGCGCTATGTCGACTTTTGTCTAACCGGTTGAGGCTAAGCGCTTTGCGCGCTTCCACGTTGCGCTAGAGGCATCGAAGTGCGGGCTCCAACCTACGCCCATGAGGGTTTCCTACGACTGTGATACAACCCGCGGATCGTGCTCTCCGCTTGGGACCATGCGGTCGTTTTCGCATTCGCCGTCGTTTTACCTGTCTACGCCCGCTACAACTACCCGCGTTTCCAGAAGGCGGTCGCCTCCGGAGAGCCGGGCGTCCGCTCGCAACAGTACCGAAAGACGATCCTGCGCCAGTGGGCCCTGGCGCTGTTCGCCGGGCTCGTGTGGTTTCGCGCGGGTCGCACCGCCGATGAGCTCGGTCTCGGGATTCCGTCGGGGGTGCGGTTTTGGATAGCGCTCGGCGCCGCCGCGGCGCTCGCCATGACGTGGCGCCGATTGTTCCGCGCCGCGATGGACGACGAAAAAGGTCGCGAGCGGCTCCTCAACCAGCTGCGCGAGCTGCAGCCGTTGTTGCCGTCAACCTCGAACGAGCTCCGGCTGTTTACCGCACTGTCTTTCACCGCCGGGTTCTGCGAAGAGCTCCTCTTCCGCGGCTACTTGATTTGGTACCTGACCGTTTTTGTGGGCTTCCCCGCCGCGTGCGTGCTTTCAGGAGTGCTCTTCGGTCTCGGACACCTTTATCAAGGACCCCGCCAAGCCCCGAAGATCATCGTGCTCGGACTCGTGTTCGTGGCGTTTTATGTCGGCTCGGGGTCTCTCTGGATTCCCATGGCACTCCATGCCCTTCTCGATGCGGCTCAAGGGCGACTGGCCTACGGGCTTTTGAGAACTGAAGCGTAGAAGCTTAGTTCGGCTGAGCGTCGTCGACCTCGTGGACCCAGTTCTCGACGACGACAACCGCCGCTTCGTCAGCCGATTCGATCATGACGAGGCGCTCTCCGTCGGGGTGAACGTCACAAGGAGGGCTGTCGAAATTTCCCCGAATCGACGCCAGTGTCGGACCCGATGCCTCACCTTCGAAAAGAGGCTCGGGATTGTCTGCTCGAAACACGGACCCGGTCGTCACGAGGACCCGCATGAGCCGGTTCCCCTCCAGATAGAATAACTTTTTTTACGACGGACGCCGCCTGCGTTCCGCCTCGCGCTCCGCCGCTTTATCCCGCAGCGCACGACCCTGCTCGGGCGTCGGATCGCTGACGATCCCGTAAATCTGCTGGCCGTCATGACCCTGCGGAAGGTACTCGGTGATCGGCTGACCCTGCTCGTCCACGAACAACAGACAATGGCAGTACTTGTAGATCTGCATGTCATCGCAGGGGCAGATCCACGTTCGGTGTTGCACTTCTTCTTGCTTGTCGGGATAAAAGCGACACGGGCACAGCGGTTTGCCGAGCTCGTCGAGATGGCCCGCGAGTCCTTCAACGACAGCGTCGGTCACGACGTTGTCGGGGTGCGTCATCGTGCCCGACTTCTTGGTGAACACTTCGACGAGCTTTTCGATACGTTTCCGGCTTTTCTCGGTCGGCAGGTCGTCGTCTAACCTCTCCCCCTCGGGGGAGAGGTCGGCGGCGCGCAAGCGACGTCGGGTGAGGGGAATGTCCAGCGCGGGGTGAGCGGCACCACGAGTGGACTGTAACAGATATTCGTTGCGCAAATCGCGAGGCTATTTTGGGGGCTGGCAAGGCGGGATGACGACGGTATATCTAGATATTTCGAGAAATCGCAACGCAGCCAGCGCGCAAAAGGGCCTGCGATTTTGGCAACGAATATCTGTTACAGTCCACTAATCTGTTACAGTCCACTAGATCGGCTCAATCTCCGATTCGCGCAACCAGCCAGTCAGCCCGTTTGCGAGCGTTACCTGGTACCAATCGTCACGCTCGGAGAGGACGCGAACCTTGAGCCCTTCATGGATTTCGGCGAGTCGCGGGTTGGCGTCGCCGGGTCCACTGCGCACGTACGCATTCTCGGTCAAGACGATCGCCTCGACGCGATTCGCGCTCGCTCGAACCTTGGCCGCTAGCGCCGCCCCCGACACGAGCGCGAGCGCTGCGCAAACGAGCAGGCCCACGATTGCCGAAAAACGCCATTGCGGCAGCGTGTCGTAGATCACGAGCGTGAGCGCGACCCCGCCGAGAACGAAAGCGCTGCTGAGCAAGAGCGCGAGCAAGTCGGGCTGCAGACTCCCGTAAACGTTCGCCGCCCACCGGAGCGCGAGCGGTACCGGCGTTTTTTCGACGGCATCGGCGACGAGCTCGTTGGCATACTGGAGATTCGTCCGCGTGTCCTCGTCGCCAGACATGAGTCTCAGCGCGCGCTCGTAGCTCAAGATCGAAAGACCAATCTTGCCGGCTTTGAAGTAGGCGTTACCCAAATTGTAGTAGAGCGACCCGTCCTCGATGCCCGCGGCTCCCATGCTCTCGTAGACCTCGGCAGCTTCGTCGTAACGCTGCTCTTGATAAAAGGCCTCCGCACGGGCGAACGCCTCTTGTGGCGACTCGACGGCGAGCTGCATCAAGAGAGCGACGACCAGACTCATGCGATCTGTTTCTCCACGGAAACGATCAACGTTTGAGTGCGTGCACGCAGCGCTTTCATCTCTTTGCTCGTTCTCGAGCCCGGCGTGAAGCGAGCCTCCTCGCATGCCGACAACACGGCGACGAACTCCGCTCGGATCTCTTCGGCGACACCACCGTCTTCGAGAAGTCCATCGATACTCTGAGTCGTGAGCCCGGACGCGCTGACCGATTTCTTGTCGCCGATGTATTTATAGAGAGCCGCCGCGATCTCTTCGTAGAACTCCTTATCGCCTTCATCCGCGAGTTTGGCGGCGCGTTTGAGCCGATCTTGCGCCATCCGGTTCGCGCGTCGACTGCGAAAGAGCGTCGAATGGGTTTTTTCTTTCTCGCGCCTCCGGACGTAGGCAACGAGCCCGAGGTTCCAAAGGATCGGCAGCGCAAGGCTCAAATAGAACAGCTCGCTTCCGTAGTACGACGTCGAGCGAACACCCAACGTCGCCGGCGCTTCCTTCAAGTAGCGGATGTCCTGACGCAGAAGCTTCACTTCGCCACGGGCACTATCCGCCGATGCCAGGCCGTTCGCGGTCGCGGCGCTCGAGCCAGAAACCCGCAACGTCACCGGTCCGGCGCTTGCGTCGACGTACTTCCCGGCAGCGGGGTCGAAATACTGGAAAACCCACGGGCCAATTTCCTTCGTGCCCCCGGACTCGGGAACGAGCACATACTCCCACTGTTTCGACCCTCGCAGTCCGTCGCGGGTCGCGCGAACCGTCTCTTCCGTCTTCGGGTCGAACGTACGAAAGCCGGGCGTATCGGGAAGCGACGGCGATTGAACGGAGCGAAGATTTCCCCGTCCGCCAATCGATAGCGTGAGCGTCACCGCATCGCCCGCCGCAACCTCGTCCTGATTGAGCCGCGCGGTGAGCTCGTAATCCCCGACCGCACCTGAGAAATCGCGCGCACGTCCAGCCGCGGGAAGCGGCTTGACGTCGAGCTTCACCGGAGATGAGCGGACGACGATCGGAGAGGACCCCCTCGAAAAAAATGAGTCGAACGGATCGCTCGATGTCACCCGAAACGCGGTCGAAAGCGTCAACGACGGCACTTCGAGCTCTCCGGTTTTCGTCGGGAACAAGATGCGCCGCTTCAAAGGAAAAACAAGGTATTGCTTGCCGTCGATCGTGCGTCGCTCGGCGCTATCGTCGTCACGAAGCTCGACCTCCTCCGCCCAGAAACCGGTCAACGGCGGGTCATCTTCGATTTGCGGCCCGAGAGGGACGTAGCGACTATACAGGCGATAGGTCACCACGATCTCTTCCCCGTGGTAGACGGAGCTTTTCGAGACCTCGGTTCTCAAGAAGACGTCGTTCGGATCAACGGCCGGCTCGCTGCGCGAGCGAGACCTCGAGCCGAACGGGCTGCCGCCGCGGCCGCGTCCGCGAGGAAGGACTGCCCCCGGGACGACCTCGATGTCGATGGGAGCCGTGCGGTGGGTCTCGCCCGGAGCGTTGACGGTGACAGCGCCGATGGTGAAGCGTCCTTCCCGTTGTGGAAGCAGCTGGTAAATGTAGGAATTCGTCGACGTCATCCGACCGCCAACAATCTGAACTTGACTCGATGTCGATCGGCCGCTCACACGAAAGCCGTCGAGCTCGGGTAGCTGCGGCTCACCGGTGCCTCCCGAAATCGCGATCGTGAGCTCGAGCACGTCCTCGACGCCAACGCGGGTCGCGTTCACGCTCGCCTCGACGCGAACGCTCTGCGCCGCCCCTGGCGCACTCGTCACCAGCGCCAGGAAAAAAGGTGTCAGGTACCTTTTTCTCACCAGTACTTGCCCTTTGCTCGTGCTTTGGCCTTTTGCTTTTGCTGCTGCTCCATCTGCTGCGCTTGCTCCATCTGAGCGAGTGCCTCTAGAATCTGCTCGGCCTCCTGCTCGCTCATCTCCATGGGCAGGGCCTGTGCGTCCTGCTCACCCGCTCCTTGCTCTTGTGGTGAAGACTCGGGAGATTGCTCCTCCTCGCTTTCATCCTCGGCGTCACTTTGCGGTTGCTGCTCCTGCTGCGGGTCCTCGTTTTCAGAGGAGTCCGGATCCTGCTCGCTCTCTTCGTCGTCGCCTTCGCCGCTTTCCTGTTCCTGCTGTTGCTGTTCCTGCTGCTCCTGCTGCTCCTGGAGTTTCTGCAAAGCGAGCTCGAGGTTCTGACGGGCTTCAACGTCATCGGGATTGATGCGCAGCGCGTCGCTGTACGCTTTGATGGCCTCTTCCCACTCCTCGCGCACGTAGTGGATGTTGCCGACGTTGAAATTTGCCCGGCGTTGCAGCTCGGGATCGGCGTCGAGCGCCGCTTGGTACCCCTCGAGCGCTTTGTCGAGGTCTTCTTTCCGGTACTGCACGTTGCCGATGTTGTAGTGAAGCTCACGGGCATCCGGGTGCTCGGTCTGGGCCTGCGTGTATTGCGTCAGGGCGTCATCGAGCTTGCCCTGCTCATACGCTTCGTTACCTTGCTGGGTCGCACGTTCTTCAGCAGGCCCTAGCAATTGGGCCAAGACGAGGACACTCCACCACATTTTCATAAGGCGTCTCCCACCGACTCGCGTCGCTGTCTGGAAACAAGGATCTCGGCGACGAGAAGAATGAGCGCGATCGCGAGAGGCCAGTAAAACCTCTCCTGATATCGAGTCAACAGTTGTGACTCCAGCTCCTCACCTTCCATATCCATGATGAGCGCGCTGATGGCCTCGATTTCCTCGTCCTGACCCGATACCCGGAAGTACTCTCCCCCCGTGGCCAGCGCAAGCGCACCGAGCGTCTCTTCGTCCAACCGGCTCAAGACGGGCTGCCCCGATGGGTCGCGTACGTAGTCCGACACCTCACCCCGCTCGTTCAACACGGGTATCGGCTCCCCCCCGGGGGTCCCCACACCGACAGCATGGATCACGACACCCTCGTCGCGGGCCTGCTCGGCAACGGAAACGACATCCCCGCTCTGCTGCTCGCCGTCGGTGAGCAACACGACGACTTTGTACTCGGAGCCCTGCGAGACGAAACCGCGTTTCGCAGCCTCGATGGCTTGGACAATGTTGGTTCCGGGCTCCGGGATGATCCCCGTGGTCACCGTGTCGAGAAAGATGCGGGCGGCGCCATAATCCATGGTGAGAGGACACTGCACGAACGAGGTGCCCGAGAACACGACCAGACCGATACGGTTTCCCTGGAGCCGCTCCATCAACTGCGACGCAATGTAGCGCGCTCGCTCCATACGTGACGGCGCGATGTCGGGAGCATCCATACTGAAAGACGTATCGAGCACCAAAAACACGTCGACGCCCCGGGCGAAGACCTCCTGCTCCCCTCTTCCCCACTGTGGGCGCGCGATCGCGATGACGACAAATAACACCGCGGCGCCGACCAGCGCCGATTTGATTCGCTCCCGTGTCGGGCTCACGCGCAGTGACAAACGCTCGACGAGCTCGACATCACCAAGCGCCTGCGCCACTTTCGCTCGCCGGCGCAGACTCCAATAGAGAAACCACGCCAGCACCGGCAGGAGGAGCCACAAGAAAAACGCGTTCGGCGTCTGAAACTGCATCAGGGAAACCTCGCCAAACGCGTTCGCGACAGCACCGTCTCAGCCGCGAGAAACGCGAGTGCGACCAACATGAAATACGGTGCTAGCTCGGTGTAGCGCACATATTGAATCTGCTCGATCTCGGTGCGCTCGAGCGTGTCGATCTCGTCGTAAACGGCTTTCAACGACTCCGCGTCGCGAGCGCGAAAGAACTGGGCACCCGTGAGGGTCGCAATTTGTTCGAGGCCTTCTTCGTCGATAGGGATCTCAACCTCGCGGTAAACCGTTCCGTACAGCGGATCGTGAAACGGATAGGGCACCAGGCCGCCCCTGCCAACACCCACCGTGTACACCCGGATGCCAAACGTCCTCGCAACTTGCGCCGCCGTCACCGGGTCGACCTCACCAGCGGTATTCTCGCCGTCCGTCAGCAGGATCATGATGCGCGATTCCGCGTCGGAATCTTTGAGGCGATTGACCGACGACGCGATCGCATTGCCAATCGCCGTTCCGTCAGCAACCGACCCGATATCGACGTCGTCGAGGTGCGTGAGGAGAATGTCGTGGTCGAGCGTCAGCGGCGTCTTGGTGATCGCGTGCCGCGCAAACACCGTCATCCCCAGCCGATCGTTGTCCCGGCGGGCGATGAAATCCGCCACCACCTCCTTGGCGACGTGCAGGCGATTATTGGGACGAAAATCCTCGGCCAGCATGCTGCTCGACACATCGATCACGAGCATGATGTCAACACCCTCGGCGCGGATCTCCTCTCCGGCCGCTCCCCGCTGGGGCCGCGCGAGCGCGACCAGGAGGCACGCAATCGCGGCCACCCGCAACGCGAACGGCAGCCACGCGAGACGTGCCCAGAGCGAGCGCGGCAAGCGAGCGAGCTCCCCCACGTTGGAGTACCGGAGCGAAGGGACGCGTGCGCCCCAGCGAACCCGCAGGTACACGAGGGCCGGCACCGCCACCAGGGCCAGCATCACCCAAGGATAGGCGAGGCGGGTCACGCGATCGCCTCCATGCTCGTCGGTCGCGTTTCGCGGACCAGGCCGCGAGCCAGGACCAACGACGAGAGCGCGTCCTCTTGACCCGGCCACTGCTTCGCAAACTTCACCATGTCAGCGACTTCCAGAATAGCGCGCAGCGAGCGATCGGAAACGTCCTTCGCGGCGAGATCCGCGAGAATCTCCCCGGTCGTCCTCTCGAGATACGGCACTTCGAATCGCCTGCCCACATATCGCTTGATGATGTCGGTCAGCTCCGTGTAGAAGAGCTCGATCTCGCCGTTTTCGATGAGCCCCTTCTGGACGAGGCGCGCCAGCGCGGCTTCAGCCTCCTCGTGGGGCGGACGCAGGGGTGGCACCCACGCCGGCGCCGCCGCGTCATCCACGTCCTTCCGGAACCTCGTATAAATAAGGTAGGCGAGCAAGCTCAGCAAGAGCGCCAGGAGGAGCCAAAGCAGCAAACTCCAATCCCGGGGAACCTCGAGCGCCATCGGAGCCTTGATGTCGTGAATATCGACAACGTCAGGGGTCAGCGACGTCACCACTTGGACTGCGATAGGCTCGGTCTCGACCGTCGCCATCTCCCCGGCTTCGTCACGGTATCGGATCGCCAGCGGCGCGACCTCGATCGCCTCCGGGAGTTGGTAAGCCGCGAGTCGAAAATGAAGCAGCGTCTCGACGGGTGTGACTTCTTCCGTCCACGTCTCGAGGACATCGAAGGGCTCGAAATCAGTCTGGGAAGGCGGCACGAAGTCGCCATCCGGCGGATGGGTCACCGTCAAGGTGAAAACGACGTCATCACCCACCTCGACTTCGGGGGTCGTGGAGGAGGCGGACACCGACCACTCCACCGGAGTGTTGGTGATCGGTGCAACCTTCTCTTCTGCGCAGGCGCTCATCCACAACAGAGCCGACACCACGACCGCCGCGCGTCTCATCGCCGTAGGCGCCTTTCTCGCATTCGGAAGAAACGCAGGAGCGGCCTGTCATAGGGAACGTCCGTGCGGATGTCGATGAGATCCACGCCCATACCCGTGAGCAGGTCACGTTGCCTTTGTCGGCGGGCTTCGACGCGCCGGTGGTAAGCAGCCATCGCGGCACGATCGGACGTATCCAGCAGCACCCGCCGCCCCGTCTCCGCATCCTGGAGCTCCACGAGCCCGACGGGGGGGAGCTGGCTCTCACTTGGATCCGTGATAAAGACCGAGATCAGGTCGTGTTTCTTCGCCGCCACCCGCATGGGCTTGTCGAAGTTCGAATCCATGAAGTCCGAGAGGATGAATACAACGGCGCGCTTGCGGGTGATGCGATTCAAGTATTCGCAAGCGTGGGCGAGATTGGTCCCCTTGCCTTTGGGCTGAAGGTAGAGCAAGTCACGGATCACCCGGAGCACGTGTCCGCGTCCCTTTCGCGGCGGGATGTACATCTCGACTTCGTTCGTAAAAACGATCGCGCCCACCCGATCGTTGTTCTTGATCGCGCTGAAGGCGAGTAGCGCTCCCATCTCAGCGGCGATCTCGCGCTTGAAGTGGGCGCGGGTGCCGAAATCGGACGAGCCACTCACGTCGAGCACGAGCAGTACCGTAAGCTCGCGCTCCTCGGTGAATTTCTTGACGTGAAGACTCCCGGTACGTGAGGTCACGTTCCAGTCGATGGTACGGATGTCGTCGCCCGACTGGTACTCGCGCACCTCGGAGAACTCCATCCCCCGCCCCTTGAAAATGCTGTGGTACTCGCCCGCGAGCGCATCGGTGACCATGCGGCGCGTCTTGATCTCGATGCGCCGAACTTTCTCGAGAACCTCGCGAGGAAGCATGGACCTCATTTCGCCTCGGCGTTTGACGTTAGGGGACTTCCACGGTGTCGAAAATGCGTTGGATGATTTCCTCGGGCTTGACGTTCTCCGCTTCCGCCTCGTACGAGAGGATGACGCGGTGTCTCAGCACGTCGGCTCCGACAGACTTCACATCCTCGGGTGTGACGTAGCCCCTCCCTCGGATAAACGCGTGAGCTCGCGCGGCCTGTACGAGGAAGAGTGTCGCTCGAGGCGAAGCACCGAACTCAATGAGCGGCGCGATGTCGAGACCGAACTCGTCTGGAGTCCTGGTGGCAAAGACGATCTCGAGAATGTATTCCTTCACCCGGTTGTCGATATAGACCTGTTCGACCACCTTGCGCGCCTTGAGAATCGCTTCCGCCTCCACGACCCGGCTCGCGCGCGGCTGGTCCTGGGTGGACATTCTCTCCAAAATCTCGCGCTCGTCCTTGCGGCTCGGGTAGTCGAGCTTCAGCTTGAGCATGAAGCGGTCGACCTGCGCCTCGGGAAGCGGGTACGTGCCTTCTTGCTCAATTGGGTTCTGAGTCGCCAGCACGAGAAAAGGTTCATCGAGTGGGTACGTCGTATCGCCGATCGTGACCTGGCGTTCTTGCATCGCTTCGAGCAGTGCGCTTTGCACTTTGGCGGGCGCGCGGTTGATCTCGTCCGCGAGAAGTAGGTTCGTGAAGACCGGCCCCTTCTTCGGGACGAACGAGCCTTCCTTCTGGTTATAGATGAGTGTCCCGACGAGGTCGGCCGGCAGCAGGTCGGGCGTAAACTGGATCCGCTGGAACTTGCAGTGGATCGCATCCGCAAGGCTTCTCACCGCCAAGGTCTTGGCAAGGCCAGGAACACCCTCGAGCAGCACGTGGCCTCGGCTCAACAGACCGATCAACATGCGATCGAGCATGTCTTGCTGGCCGACGATGACCTTACGCAGCTCCGTCAGTAGAGTGTCGACGAAGACCGCTTCTTCTTTGACGCGTTCGTTGATTGCTTCGATTCCGCTCATGATTTTTCACCACGGAGCACAGAGGGCACGGAGAACACACAGAGGAAAACCTAGTTCAGTCCATGCAAAACCTCAGGACGTCGTGGTGCCTTTTTTCGGAGCGGATTATAGCAAACGAGGCAGTCGGACCTGTAAGTTGTTGCGATATTGGAAATTGCGGAGGTAGCTTCAGGGGGGTTGGGGAACCCCCTCAGCTTCGTTCTACATGTCGGGCGTAGCAGCGAGGCGTCCCGCCACGGGGGACGGCGGGAGTGCTCCACTCGGTTGGGGAATAGCGTTGGGGTTGAGTCTGGTACCTTTGCTTGGTTGGGGTGTTTGCTCGAGCACCATGGGACTAACTTTAGGCGAAGTTGGAACGGGTTACCGTGACCCAGAACGCGGCCGAACCACCCCGTGAAGTCGTGGTAAAAAGCCTACGAACTCTAGAAGCGGATGCCGACGCCAAACGAAAGCTCGGCGTTGTGGACGCGGGCGTCGATGGTTCCCAAGCCGATGATGTTGCCGATAAAGCCAAGCCCCAAATTGCCGACGCCCATCGTCGTGACATGGTCCCGGATATCGACTCTTAGAGCGAGGCGCGCGATGTTGACCATCAACCCGCCACCGACATTCCAGCCGAATTTCGTTTGGCTCGTGGTTACGAGATCCGCAAGATTGAAGTTCAGGTAGTGCACGCCCACACCGCCGGTGACAAACGGCGCGATGGGTCCCGGTAGAATGATGAGCACAGCGTTGGCTTCGGCGTAGAAAATGCTGGTCTTGACATCGACATTGTCGTTGATGCCGCCGATGATTGCTGACGGGCTGTAAGTCAAGCTCCCCTCGAAACCAATCGGGAACCCGTACGAGCCTACCCTCATTCCGAAGATCGGGCTGTTCTTAATCGAAGTCTGTAGGTCCAGATTGCCGCCACCGGTCAAGAGACGAAGGTCACCGCCAATATTGGCGCCGCCGAAAACCGTGAGAGCTCCCTCCGCGCGCGCGTTCCCTGCGCCGATGCCGAGAGCGAGGAAAACGATCAAAAGAAGAAACAACTCTCGCATGCGCCGCATTGAGCCTCCGAATGTGTCTAGTGTCCCGACTACGTACAGGATATGACTATGAACCGCGCGACACTATAGCGTGAACTCTGCGCCGCAACCAACAAGTCACTGATAAGGTACTAGAATGCTGCTAACTCGAAACGGGAGGTAAGCCGTGAAAGACAACATTAATTGGGCGGGCGTATTCAGTGGTGGTCTTCTCGCCGGCCTCATTATCGATATCGAAGCGTTCATCTTGAAATTGGTATCGGAGAGTGCATTTTGAACGAACCGCTCATGGACACCCAGTTCGCGGACGTCACGGCGAGCACGATTCTTGTCCGGGCGCCACGCGCCGGCGCTCTCGGTTCGATTCACGTGCTGGTCTATCAGTGGTGGCGACAGATCCGCAAGCATGAATGGGCCCCGTACTTGCACAACTACTCTATATTGTGATATTTCCCACTCGGCAACGGTTGCACGGAGCTACGCAAATGGGCTGTACAACCCTAGGACCATTGTCTACACGCCCGCCGTGTATCTAAGAGAGGTGATCTTCCAATGGCAGAGACAGAATTAGAGCAAGAGCCGAAATCAGAAGACGACAAGAGCTATTCGAGACGCAACTTCATCAAAGGGGTCATCGCCGGAGGCGCAGCAACTTACTCCGCGGGTTATCTCTTCCGCGCGGGCGTGGCAAACGCTCAATCGAGCGCGCCCGGCGCTGTCGAACGGCTCATCACGCTCCGCGTGAACGGCCAAGACCGCCGTGTCGACGTGCTGAAGCAAGAAACGCTCGCTACGACGCTTCGTTACAAGCTGGGGCTGACGGGCACGAAGATGGGTTGCGACCGAGCAGAATGTGGCAGTTGTACGGTCCTTCTCGATGGAGTGACTCATTACTCATGCTCCGTGTTGACGCACACGGTCCGAGGTCGTGAAGTCACGACAATCGAAGGTCTTGCCAACGACGATGGAACGCTACACCCGGTGCAGCAGGCTGTTGTGGACGGCGCTGGGTTCCAGTGCGCATTCTGCGCTCCCGGTTTCATCATGAGCATGGTCGCCATGGTGGATGCCAACCAAAGTCCGAGTCGTGCGGAAGCCGCGCAAGCGCTTTCCGGCAATCTCTGCCGATGCTGCGACTACGACAAAATTCTCGACTGTGCAGTAAGCGCGGCCGACTATTCCCGGAGGGGTTAACGTGGCCAACGGAAAACTGTTTGGAACGAACTACTCTCCGCCGGATCTCGTCGCCAAAATGACGGGAAAGGCGAAGTATGCCGAGGACTTTCGAGCCGAAGGCATGCTCATGGCGAAGCTTCTCATGAGCCCCATGCCGCACGCGCGGGTCCGTAATATCGACACCAGAGCCGCCGAAGCCATGGAAGGCGTGCACGCAATCCTCACCGCGGACGATCTACCGGAAACTGACAACCTCGTCGGAAGTGATCGCGCGCTGACGATGGAGCCGATGTATCAAGGCGAGCCCATCCTCGCCGTTGCCGCTGTTGACGAGCAGACCGCCGCGAACGCCATCGAAGCGATCAGGGTCGATTACGAGCCTCTGCCCTTCGTGATCAACCCGCTCGATAGCCTGCGTCCCGGTGGTCCGAACGCACGCGTCGGTGGCAACACCGTCAAAGACCGGAAAGACGTCGTCGAGATCAAGTGGACCGCGCAAGATTTCGCCGAAGCCGGCGAAGAAATGCCGATGGGCCAGCCCGAGGAAGAGTTCGAGCTCGGTGACATCGCGAAAGGCTTCGAAGAGGCCGACCTCGTTCTCGACGAAACGCTCTACCACCAGTCCCAGAGCCACCACCCGCTCGAGTCCAGAAGCTGCATGGCTTACTGGCAAAACGACAAGCTCTACATCCACGTGTCCACGCAAAGCGCGCAGCGGACGGCCCCTGGGGTCGCTCGCCAGGTCGGCATCGACCCGACGCAAGTCGTGCTCATCGCGGAGTACTGCGGTGGCGGGTTCGGCAGCAAGATCGGTGGCACGGTCAATATGGCCATCGCTGCCCTCTTGTCGAAAAAGGCCGGGCGGCCGGTCATGCACCGGGTGACCCGCTCGGAAGAAAACGCGTACGGGCGCGCGCGACCGGGCTTTCAGGGCCGCATCAAAGTGGGCTTCAAGGCCGACGGCCGCATCACCGCCTTCGATATGTACCTCATCCAGGACAACGGCGCGTACGGACGCTCGGGAGATTTCACCAGCGCCAGCCGGTGCGTATCGCTCAACTACACGCCGCTCAACATGCGTTTTCGGGGCATCTCGATCCTCACCAATACCCCCACCCGGGCGGCGCAAAGAGCTCCGGGCGGCGTCCAGATCACAGCGATGGTCGAGCCCGTGATCGACAAGGCGGCGAAAGAGCTAAACCTCGACCGCATCGAGATCCGCAAGATCAACGCGCCCGACAACGACACCGTGTACGGCTCGAACCAGCACAACGTCACCTCGGCATACGTCCGCGAAACTCTGGACAAAGCAGCCGAGATGGTCAACTGGGAAGAGTTCAAGCAACAAAGTGGCAGGACGAACGGTAGCAAGGTCACCGGCGTCGGCGTCGCCCTGTCGTCCTACGTGGCCGGTAGCCGCGGCTTCGACGGTCTGATGGTGATCAAGCCGGACGGAAACCTCTACGTTCATCAAGGGATCGGCAACCTGGGCACCCACTCGACCTTTGACACGGCGCGAGTGGCCTGCGACCTGCTCGACATCCCTTGGGAGAACACCGTCGTGGTGTGGGGCAACACCGGAAAGCACCTCCCCCACTCGAGTGTCCAGGCTGGAAGCCAGACCACCCACGCTCACACGCGCGCCAACCTCGCGGCCGCAACCGCCCTGAAAAAGAATCTCCAGGAGATCGCGGCCAAGGAGCTCGGCGGGTCTCCGGACAGCTATGACGTCTCCGGAGGGCGTGTGCACCGCAAGGGCAACCGCGCCAGCGGGATGACTCTCGCCCACGCCGCGGAGCGCGCTATCGAGCTCGGTGCAAAATACGACGGGCACGAAGTGGCCGAGGACATCAACGAATGGACCAAAACCGCCGCGGCCGGTCTCGCCGGCCAGGGCGCGATGGGTGCGGCCAAGGACAACTACGGTGGTGAGGGGGATCTCTGGTCGTTCGTCGTCGGCGTCGCCAAAGTCGAGGTAGATCGTGAGACCGGAGCCGTGGCCATCCAGCACTACACCGCGGTTTGCGACACCGGAAGCGTCATGAACCCGAGAGGCCTCAAGGCTCAGATTCTCGGCGGCAGTGTTCAGGGATTCGGACTCGCTCGGAGCCAGAAATGGGTGTACGACCCGAAGTGGGGCGTCCCGTTCACGCAGCGGCTCTACAACGCCAAGCCTCCGTCCATATTGGATGTTCCACTCGAGATGGAGGGTGCGGCGATCGAGATTCCCGACCCGCAGAATCCGCTCGGCGCCAAAGGCATCGGCGAGGCACCGTTCGGTGCCGGCGTCGCCGCCGTGTTGTGCGCCATTCAGGACGCCATTGGTGAGTTCGATCTCAAACGCTCACCGATGATGACCGACTTGATCATCAATCAGCTCGAGAACCAGGCGCAGCCTTACAAGGTTCTAGAGACCGACGTTTAATTCTTAGGAGCAAATGACATGGCCGTGATTCGTGACACGATTCCAGCCTTCGAGCTTTTCCAGCCTACGAGCCTCGAAGACGCTCTGGCGCTCAAGCGCCGCTACGGCAAAGCCTCCTGGGCCTACGCGGGCGGTCTCGACAGCCTCGATTGGTTCAAGGACCGCATCAAGCGTCCCGATGCCGTCATCGACCTTAGCGGTGTCGCAGAGCTGCGCGGCATCCGTGACGTCGACGACGGCGTCGAGATCGGCGCGATGTCGACGCTCACCGACGTGGAGACGCATGCCGGCATTCAGTCCGATTTCGGGCTGTTGTCGGATGCGGCCTCAAAGGTGGCCACACCACAGATCCGCAACCAGGGGACCCTCGGCGGCAACGTCTCGCAGGACACGCGCTGCTCGTACTACCGGGGTGGCTGGCCGTGCTATCGCGCCGGTGGCAACATCTGCTACGCCGACACACCGACGTCGATCAACCGAGAGCACGCGTTGTTCGAGGCCGACCGGTGCGTCGCCGTCAACCCCTCCGATACCGCTCCGGCGCTCATCGCCCTCGACGCGAAGTTCGTGATCCAGGGGACAGGCGGCGAGAAAGTCGTCGATGCAGAAGACTATTTCATCACGCCGTCGACCGACATCACTCGCATGACCATCCTCGAGCCCGGCGATATCCTCACGTCGATCCGCATCCCCGGTACCTGGAAGGGGGCGCAGTTCTACTTCGAGAAAGTCCGAGATCGGCAGGCGTGGGACTTTGCGCTCGTCAGCGTCTCGTCCGCGATGAAGATCTCCGGTGGCAAGATCGAGGATATCCGGATTGTCATGAACGCTGTCGGGCCGCGGCCGCTTCGCCTCCACGATGTCGAACGCCAGCTCAAGGGGCAGTCCGCGACGGAGGATGTTGGCGCGGCCGCGGGCGAGCTCGCGACCCTCGGCAACCGTCCGCTGCAACACAACGCCTACAAGATCCCGCTGATGCGCAATCTAGTGAAGCGCGCCATCCGCGGACTGGAGGTCTAGGATGAACATCTTCCAGTGGGAGCAGAATCCTTGGGGTCAGGACATTCTCGTCCGGATCTCCTGGGATTTGCTCTGGTTAGCCATCATTGGTGGCGCAGCGTTCGTCATCGGGCACTTCATCTATCGAGCCAAGAATCCTCCCCAAGCCGCGGAGCCGGCGACCGGCAGTGCCGCGGACGCCGTCCCAGAGAAAGTCGTTCGCCACAGTTTGGTCGCACGACTTTTTCACTGGACGATGGCGATCACGATGTTCACCTTGCTGATTACGGCGTTTTTCCCAATCGTCGGTATCCAGTTCGAGTGGTTGAAGATCCACTGGATTGCCGGCCTGGTGCTCGCCGGCATCATCGTGTTCCACATCATTCATGCGACGTTCTGGATGAGTCTTCGCGACATCTGGATCAGCAGCAAGGACTGGGCGGAGTTCAAGCTGGAAGTAGCGCATGTTCTCGGCACGGGTAAGGCACCGCCGAAGCCCGGGAAATACCCTGTCGATCACCGCATCTACCATAATCTGGTCACGCTCGCCGGGGTCGGTGTGATCGCAAGCGGGCTGCTGATGATGGTTCGCATCGACACCCCGCTTTTCGCGCGCAACCCTTACCTGCTCTCCGAAAGTACGTGGGGCTGGGTCTACGTCCTCCACGGTCTCTCCTCAGTGGGGCTCGTCGGCCTGATCATGAGCCACGTGTATTTCGCCATTCTGCCTGAAAAACGGTGGATGACGATCTCGATGATCGCGGGCTGGGTCACGAAGAAAGACTTTCTCGCGAATCACGATCCGGAGCGCTGGGTCGTGACCGAAAAAGCCTCGAAATAATCTCTCAATCCCCTCTCCACGACGCTTTCGTGGAGAGGGGATTTTTATGTGTACACGCAAGGTTTTCGAGTATGACAACGCTAGCTGACTTAAAGACCCTGATCGAAATCGTCGAAGAGACCTACGAGATGATGCTCGGCTACGCCGCTCAAGGGCTCGACGGCGACGAAGGCAACAAGAGCGGCGGACAGCTTCGCGATTTCCTCGTGAAGGCCGACGATGCCCTCGCAAAGCTCGCCCCGGAGTTTCGTGAGCTCGTCAAATCCGAAGGGCTCACCCCGGCGGAGAAATACAACGCGTTCATCGAAGTCATCGAGCAGGATGCCAAAGCCGCGGGCGCCGGTCTGCAGCTCGTCCTCGCTCAGGCGTCGATCAGCTCGCAGCTCATCGACAACATGAACGCCTCCATCCACTTGAGAGCGCTCCTGACCGACCTGTTCCTGATCGACGAAATCGTCAAGCGCGCG
>CAMYKY010000106.1 GCA_947259165.1 uncultured Acidobacteriota bacterium
CGACCACGGCGTGACCTTCATCTTCTCCACCCACGATCCGAAAGTGATGGATCGTGCACGTCGGTTAGTTCGCCTTGTTGACGGCGCTGTCGATTCCGATGAGCGCAGGTAGCGTGGCGGTAATCGGCACTCCGCCGGCGCAAGAAAAAGGGGACAGGTACAATTTATCCCCGTTATTCCCAGAGGATAAATTGTACCTGTCCCCTTTTTCCTAGCCCCCTACCCCGTTTGTCCGCCGCTGGTTTCGGTTAAAGCATTCCGGACCTCCCAAAGCTCGGGGAAGAAGCGGTAGCGGGTCGTTGACGTCAGGTACTTACTGCCTTGGGTTCCGCCGGTTCCGATGGCGCGGTCGCCGATCATGCGCTCGACCATGCGGACGTGGTTCGAGCGCCAGGTTAGCAGCTGGCGGTCGAGCTCGAGGCAGGCTTCGCACAGCGAGAAGAGGTCGAAACGCTCCCAACGCTTTTGGTAGATCTCGATGAGCCTCAGGGGACACCCGTCGATGACGTCGACGAAGGCGGCGTGAAGTGTTTTCGGGACCTCGTCCATCAAGTCGGGCCATTGGGCGCGAACGCGCTCTTCGTACGCAGCGTCTTGGGTCTCGCAAAGTCCACCCATGACTTCGATCTTGCGGAACTGTCGTGACTGAAGGCCGCTCGATTGTTTTAGGTACGGTCGAAACTCCTGGAAGTCGGCGGCGCTCATCATCTCGAGGATGCCTAGCTGCGTGTCCAATGCTTGAAAGATGCGGCCGATTCGTTGGAGCAACCATGTCGCTTGGGACAGCTCGTGTTTGTCCAGCATCGCGATGATGCGCTCCATGTCATGGATGACTTGCCGGAACCAGAGCTCGTAGCTCTGGTGCATGATGACAAAGACGCTCTCTTCGGGGTGTGGTGAGACGAATTTTTGCGCGGTGAGCAATTTGTCGAGCTGAAGGTGCTCGATGTAGTTGAACTGCATGTCTTTCGAATTGGATTCGCTCATGCTGTCTCCTTAGTTCTGAGCACCGACGTCGGTATCTTCTTCGTCCTCGTCACCCTTGGGGGGACGTGGGCGATCCAGGCTCCAGCTGACGCCGCCCCAGAAGCTCTTCCCCTTGCGCTCGACCTTGTGGTCTCCGTCGACGAGGTACTGCAGGATCGCCTGGTCCCACTGGAGGCCGGCGCTAGCGACGAGCCTCATCCACTCACCGTGTGCAGTCTCGTCCGGCACCTCGCTCGTGCCGCTCCAGATGGTCACCTTCGGGTTGTAGCCTCGCGGTGCACCGGGTGCCGGCGCGCGAGCGCCTTTGATGGCCGTGTGGATCATGACGTCGTCCACCATGGGAAGTTTGAACACTTCCTTGTCGTCAAACGCGGCGCCGTACCGGCGGTAACGATCGTAGTTTCTTTGGTTCATCGCCGAGACGTCGTCGGCCTCGTTGATGGCTTTGACGATGTAGTCACGGATCGCAAACGCAGCGTCTTTGTGTCGGGGAAAACGCGCGTCGTCGGTGTAGCCGAAGCCCGGGATGAACCACCCCTTGTTCATGCTCCAGTTGCGCTCGGTGATGCGACCGCGCCGAACGAGCCCGGTGTACTCGGAAAAAAGCTGTACGAGTTGGTGCGCTGGATATCCGTGAGGATTCAAGAAAATGTCCGGCAGCCACATATTCCAGAGCCGTCGCCGAAGAGGAGCCTCGGGATAGATGGGCATCGGCTTGGTACCGTCCGAAGTCACGTCAGCCCCGAGCGATGCGTAGTAGCCCGCGTGCAGAAGCAGCTCTGGAGTCTTTTCGTAGAGATCGTAGGCGAGCTGCGCGCCGTCGGCATTGGTGATCGGGTGAATGATGACGTTCACCTTGTCGAGCTTGGCGCGGTGCTCGGGGTCGGTGAGAAGAAGCTCGGCAAGTTTCAGCACGTGCGAAGTCGATGAGACCTCGTTTGCGTGCTGGCGGGCTGAATAAATAATCGTAGGCTTCAGCGTCGTGGCCTTGTAGTGGGAGAAGTGGGACGCCTCGATGGGTGCCGTGAGATCCATGGCCCAGATGTCTTGGCCAAGATAACTCTCGCCGACTCTGTACGGCGTCGCCTCGTCGAAGCTCTCCATTGTCGCGAGGACCCCGTACGCCTCGCCGGGTGGCATGGGCGCGTCCCATTGAACGAGCTCCTCGTCGCCCGAGCGCACCGGAAAACGGTGGATGTCGGGAAATGGCGCCGGCTCGCCGTTTGCGGGAAGAGAGGCGGCGATTTCGTTTTCCCAGTCGATTCGGTGCTCCCAGCCCGCGGTCACAACGAGCTCGCCGAGCGCGTGGTACGCAAGAGCGTCTGAGTAGAGACCGCGCGAGCGCATCGCGGCGAGGTGCTCGAGCGTCGCCTTCACTTGTTCTGCGGAAAGGATGCGTTCATCAACCTGCTCCGAGCGCGTCCGTTTCGCCAACTCGTCCCGCTCGTCCGTCTCGGTGTCGACTTTGACCCGCACGTCGAGTCGGCTGATGCCTGGCTCTCCGACGCGAACGCGGGCGGCGAGCGCGCGGGGACGATCCATTTCGATCTTGGGAATATCCAAACGCAGCGTGTCTTTCGTCCCATCCGTCTGTTCGTAGTCGATAACGATGGCGGGCCGGCTCGTCGCAAAGCCGGTGAAACGAATGCGAGCGGAACCGGGCTTACCGTCTGCCCTCGGCTCCATGACCGGGAGAACGCGTCCCGGATACGTGAGCTCGTCGCCGCGCGCATTGCGTCCGAATATTCGATAGAACATCAACGTGGTGAAGTAGATGTCGGAATGAAGCGCATCCATCGAAGAAATGAGCTCTTTGTCGAGGTCGAGCAGATAGTGCGGCTCACTCAGGCCGAGCGTGATTTCCAGCTCCCCGAAGTAAGGCGCGTCTCGCCCAGCGCCGCGCGGATTCCCGTCGTGGCGATCCATGACGTAGTCGTACATCCCCGGAAGAGTCTGTTCTTGAAAATGATCCCAAAACCGCTCGGGATCGGTGGCGATGCGCTGGTCCACGATCGTCTCGTCACCCACGGCAACGCGCAACCATCCAGTGGTGACGTTCACCATCTCGTAGTCGCGGAAGCGGTCGATGTAGGGGCGTAAAACGATTTTTGGGGCAAACGTTTCGTGGAACAACACGCTGCCGTCTGCCGTGGTCGCGCTCACTTCGTACGGCGGAGCATCTTCAGGCGCGGCTTCGAAGCGAATCGCGTCGCTCGCGAGATCGAGCTCACGAGCGAGGATCTCGTCGATAGGGAATGCCTCGTGAAGCCAGCGGAGAGGTGTGCCCATCGCTTGTTGGCGCCACTCGTTCGGAGGCACGTAGCGAGCAAAACGGATTGTGATGGCGGCAACGTCGCTGCCGGCAAGCGCGGGCCGCACGACGTCGTAGAGCCAGCTGTAGCCTTGCTTGTACGCTGAGAGAACGCGCACGTCGGCCTCGACGCCCAGCTCCGCGCGGATCGCGCTCGCGAGCTGCTCTCGTATCTCCGGCGGCTCGGACAGTCGGAGCTCGACGGTGACGCCGTCTTTGCCCTGAGCCTCCGGCAGTGCGCGGTCGCGGAAAAGACGCCAGAACTCTTCGACTTCGGAGGCAACTTCGAACGCGTCATCGAAGATCGTCGCTGCGTTTTGTACGTCCCGATCATCAATCACGACCTCGGTTGTTTCCGCGCCGAGCGCCTGGATACGCTCGCGCACGAGAGACTCGAAGCCGCTGTCGGGCTTTTCTAGAGACACCAAGACGCGAGCAGAGCGCAGCGGCGCTTCGTTCAACTGTGGGCTCAACTTCGCGATCAACTGGTCGAGCTTGTAGAGGGCGATCGCAGCCTGACCCGAAGGAGAGCGGCCCGAGAAAAAACGCCACAGATCCATCTCGACGTCATCGAGGGTGGTGCGATCTTTCCCGCGCTCCCAAATATTCGGAAAACGCTCGGTGAGCTGCTCCAGAGCGCGATCGACGCCTTCGTCATCGCCGCCGTGGACGACGACGACACCCTTGGGGCCAAAAGCGTTGGGGATGACACGGATGGCGCCTTCACCGACGTCGAGCTCCACTTCGGGGATCGACTCTTCGGCGAGAAGCGGGTGCTCTCCGATCAGCATGAGTGTGGGCTCGTCCGCCGGCTTGTCGATCTCACTCGCCAAGCGAACGATGGGGACGGACATGCCCGCGGCCTCGAGTCCGAGCCGGGCGGCGACGTCGATGGTTTTCTCGATGGTTCCGAACGGGCTCAGAGCAACGTCGATGCGGTCGGCGATGAGGTTCGTGTCCGCATCACCGAGAAGGCCGTCGGGGGTATAGAGATTCGACAGATCGAGGTTTCGTTTGGGACCGGACCCGGGACGCTCGGGAATCGGTCCGCCGCGGGACTCTATCTCGCCACGCGGGAACTGAACTTCGGCACCGTCCATCTCTAGCACGACGACCTCGACGTGCTCGTAGGACGGTGCGTGGTCGAGGAGCACCCGGCGCGCCATCTGGACCTGGGTCGGAGGCACTTCGATCGACACGGCGAGCTCGCTCACGCGGTCGTCCCGGACGCGAAGGCGCGTGATGCGAGCGGCCGTGAGCTCCACGACTTGCTCCGCCAAAGAATCTCGCAGATCGTCGATGACGTTGGTGAGCGTCGCACCGTCGGGGTCCCAGAGGTGGGGCAGTCGCCCTGCGAACGACATCGCGGCATTGCGAGTGCCGGCCTCGTACGGGCCGGCGATGACGATCCAATCACGCCCTTCTACCTCAGCCGTCGTGACGATCCCTTCGTCGGGAAACAGTGCGTCGACTTCGACCCCGATGGCTGCGGCTGCTTCCGCGCCGATGGCGATACCGACTCCGGTTCCGGTCCCGGAGCCCGATCTAGAAAAGGGCAAATCCATCGCCATGGTCTCGAAACCCATGCGGACGGCCACGTTAGAGGCCGCAGCCACGGTGGCGGCGGTCGCGTCGTCCCCGAGGACGAGCTCGGCGTTCACGAAATCGATGACGCCGTCGCCGTTTCGGTCTTGGAGGAAGAAGCCCTCGTCGAAAAGCTCGTTCAGGGAATGCTGGGCGGCTGCGGTGGCGGCAAAGCCCAGCCACAGGAGCGTTGGCCAGACGATAGTCTGCGAAAGTCGGCTCATGGCGGCGAATTATAGTCTGCTATAGACTCGATCGATGCTACGGCCGCTTGCCTTCGTCGTCGCCGCCTCCTGCATGCTCGGAATGTCGTGCGCGCGCGAGTCGCCGAAGGAGCCCGAGAGTGCCCGTCGCGCGAAACAGGAGCTCCACGAGCTAGCTCGGGCCCGCGTCGATGCCGGTATGCTGGCGCGGACGAACGGCTACGTTTACGCTGTGGATGTCGCCCTTTTGATGATCTTTGCGGCGGGGGAGCGGGACGAGCCGATGTTCAAGACTTTGCGCGATTTTGCGCTCGAGCACCTCCTCCTGGATTCCGGCGACGATCCGTACACCCGCGGTTTCGTCTTGTGGAGGTATTGCGAGGGCGTCCAGCCTGACGCCTCGGGAACGACGGAGGCGCTCCGGCTGGCCGAAGGTCTCTGGCGAGGCGCTGAGGCGTTCGGCTCGGAAAGCGATCGCGAGACGGTACTCGTGATTTTGGACGGCTACGCCCGGCACGCGGCCGAGGAGCAGGGCGTGTGGATGATCCGCAACTACTTCAACTTGGGGACGCGGTCGTTTGCGAGCAATTCCTATCTCATCGACTACGCACCCGACTTCGTCGCCGAGGTTGCCGCAGCGACCGGCCGCGAAGATCTCGCCGACATTGCAACACGCTCCTACGAGCTCATCGAAAAGGCGCAGGCGCCAGCCGGTCTGCTCTACTCCATCGTGCAGCCCGAGGTGGCGACCGTTCTCGACGACGAGCGTATGGTGATCTTCTCGCCGAATGACGCCATCCAAGTATCCAACAGCGCGACGGTCGCATTGTGCGCGGTGCAGGGCCTTCCCGAAATCGGGAGAGACGTCGTGGATTTCAGCCACGAGCGCATGCCCGGACTCCGAGGAACCTACTACGGGCGAACCGGTGAGGTCGCGCGCGACAAGCGCCCGGGCATCGAGGCGTGGGCGTCGCTCGTGCGCCTCGCGGTCGCCCTCGACGACGACGAAGCGCTCGGCGAGTTTTACATGTTTCTCGTGAGTAACTCCGGCAGAAAATGGCGCATCCCCAAAGACGCCTGGCTGTTCGTGACCGCTGAGCTTTTGCTCGGACTTCAGGCGGTCGCACCGGCCGAGGCGGTCTCATGAAGTCGCCGAATTTGCCGGATTTAGATGTCGCGCGCTACTACGACGCCAACACGAAAAGCTTCCTGGCGCGTGGGCAAGGAGGCTCGCACGGTGCGATCCATCGTGCTGTTTGGGGCGAAGGAGTTACCAGGCGCGAGGAAGCGTTCCACTATGTGCACGGCCTGCTGCGACGCGAGATGGTGAGCGTCGACGCAACCAAGATTTTGGATCTCGGCTGCGGCACCGGTGCCAGCCTGAGCGCCGTCGTTGACGGCCGCGACGTCGACGCGTTCGGGGTGACCAACAGCTCCACGCATGCGCGTCTGGCGCGCGAGCGGTTAGGGGATCGCGCGACGATCTACGAGAGCGACTTTTGCTCCGAAGCCCTGCCTCGGGGAGTCGACCTCGCGTACGGGATCGAATCGTTCGTCCACGCTCCGGACCCGAAGGCCTTCTTCCGAAACGTCGCTCGCGCGTTGCGACCGGGTGGACGACTGGCTCTGTGTGACGACTTCCTCGTGAGCTCGAACGAGCTGCGGTGGGTGCGGGACTTCCAAAAGGGCTGGCACGCGAGCTCTCTCTTGAAGCCGGAGCGCGTCGACGCCATCGCGGCGGCCTGCGGCCTCGAGCTCGTCGACGACCGGGACTTCACCTCGCTTCTCGAGCTCGACCGTCCGCGCGACCGAATCCTCGGCGCGGTCGTGGCGCTGGGGCGGCCGGTCTTCAGTGCGAGTCCCAGATGGTTGAGCCTCTCCGGTGGACATGCGCTCAGACAATGTTTGAAGCAGGGCCACGTGCGCTATCGCTATCGAGTGTGGGAAAAGGCGGCTCGTGCGACGGGTTTCCAGCGATGAGGCAGGTCTTACTCCTTTTGGGGTCGTTGGTGTACCTCAATCTCTTGTTTACGTTCGCCAACATCCCGTCGACGCCGGCGCTGACACCGGTCGTTCAACTTTCCATCGAGGTGGTTGTGCTTCTCGGGCTGCTCGCGCTGGCGATCGCCGTCGGCTGGCGGTTTTCGCGCGCCGCCAAGTGGGTGCTCTCGATACTGATTCTCCTGCTGACGCTGGCGCGTTATGTCGAAGTGACTGCGCTCGGCGTCCTCGGTCGGGAGTTCAATCTTCATGGTGACTTCCCGCATCTACACCGCGTGTTCGCGATGTTTTGGGAGGCGATGTCGCTATCGACCGGACTCGTCGTTGTCGGGGTTGTGGGCGTGGTGACGGCTGCGGCCATTGGCCTCAACTGGATCGCGATCTCGTCCTGGGGGCGTGCGCTCGAACGAGCGCGGCTTCGTCGCGCGGTCATCTACGCCACGGCTGCGCTCGTCGGTTTGTTCTTCGTAGCGCCATGGAAACCGTTTGCGGTGCCGACGAGCGCGATCGTGGCGAAGCAACTTCAGAACCTGCGATCCGGAGAAGCAGAGCAGCGCGCCGCCGTCGAAGTCGAATGGCCCTCGCAGAATCTCGCTTCGAATCTCGAAGGTCTCGGCGGAGCGAACCTCTTCCTGATCTTCTTGGAGTCCTACGGCGTGACGTTGATCGAGGACGCGCATCACTACGATGCGATCGCTCCGCGCTACGCGCAGTTGGCGCGAAATCTCGATAGGGCCGGCTACAGCTTCGCCTCGAGCCAGATTCAGTCCCCGACGTTCGGGGGTGGGTCGTGGCGGGCGCACGCGACGTTTCTGAGCGGGTTTCAAGTCGCATCCGAGCATCTGTACAACGCTCTTTTGGACTCCAACCGGGAAACGCTCGTCTCGGTTCTCTCCCGCCATGGATACCGGACCGTAGCCGCCGAGCCCGGTATCAAGTGGTTTTGGCCCGACGGACAGTTCTACGGCTTCGATCGGATCTACGCTTTCGACGATCTCGGCTACGACGGTCCCGCCATGGGATGGTGGAAGATTCCGGATCAGTTCACGCTCTATCGTGTCTACCAGGATGAAGTTCGAAACGCGCGCGCGCCCTTGTTTGCGAAGTTCTCGCTCATCATGAGCCACATCCCGTATTTCCCCGTCCCGAACTACGTCGAAGATTGGTCGCGATTCGACTCCGGTACCGCGTTCGATGCCGGGCTGAAGTCGGTGGCTCACGACGCGTATGCGGATCTGCGAGAGCTCTCCACGTGGTACGTCGAAGCGTTTCGTTACGAGATCGACATCGTCGAAGGATTCTTGCTCGAATACGTCCCCGACAATTCACTCGTGATCGTCGTTGGCGATCACCAGCCCCCGAAGCTCGTCACTCATAACAATGATAGCTGGGCGGTGCCGATTCACGTTTTCAGCAAACGCGAGGATCTCGTGCGTGCTTTCGACGTCCTGGGATTCGAAGACGGACTCATCCCGTTGAGCCCGTCGGCGTTGAGGATGGCGGATTTCTTGGACGGCTTTCTCGAAATCTATGATGGCCGGGACAGGACGGCCACGTCAGATGAGTAGTCTGTGAGCTCAGCGGTTATCGCCCTCAGGCGGCAGTGGCGCGCAGTTGCGCTCGTCGGTTGCGTCGGCCTCGTCGTGTTCGGGCTTTCTCAGCCACGATGGCTCGTCGGCTCCGCGGTGGTGTGGTCCTACTGCCTGTGGCTCTTGTTCCGTGGGCTCGACGACAATCGCCGTGAAGGAGACTCGATTCTGCTCGCGAGCCTCGGCTGGCCAACTTGGGTCACCGTCGCACGAGGCGGGTTGTTGGCAGTGACAGCCGGTTTCCTGTTTCTCCCCATGCCGCTTGGCGCGGGAGGTTTCGTCCCGGCAGCCGCCTACTCGGTGGCGTCACTACTCGACCACGTCGACGGCCGCCTAGCGCGTGCCCTCGGTCGCACGACCCGACTCGGTGAGAAGCTGGATATGGAGCTCGACGCCGTCGGCATTCTGATCGTGTCGGCACTCGCGATCCAATACGGGAAGATTCCGGCGTGGTATCTCGCAATTGGCCTGGCTCGCTACGCTTTTGTGCTCGGAATCGCGTGGCGTCGCCACCGTGGCGCGCCGGTCGTCACGCTGGATCCGCTCCCGCTCCGGCGAGTGCTCGCTGGTGTGCAGATGGGTTTTTTGAGCGTCGCGCTTTGGCCACCGGTCCCCTCGGAGCTGACGCTGTTCGTCGCCCCCGTTTTCGGAGGCGCCACGCTGGCGATGTTCGCGCGTGATTGGTGGAGGGTCTCCGGCCGACTCGTTCACGACGCATGAGCCGTCTGAACCGGCGGGGCTTGCACGCCTTTTTGTGGGTGGCCGCCCTCGCATTGTTCCTTTGGGCTCTCAGTCGGGTGTCCCTGGCGGAGGCTTGGGCGGCCGTGCGTCAACTCGACACCACCGCGGTGTCTGCCCTCGTCGCTGTCAACGTCGCTGCTCTCGTGGTTTTTGGCGTCCGGTGGTGGATCATCCTTCGAGCGCTCGGACACCCGATCGGTCTAATCGATGCTTCGCTCTACCGCCTCGCGGCGTTCGGCTTCTCGTACTTCACGCCGGGACCGCAAGTCGGCGGCGAGCCGGTGCAGGTCTTGCTCGCAGAAAATCGTCACGGGGTGGCGCGAGATGTTGCGATCGGCTCGGTCGGTCTCGATCGACTTTTCGACGGCGTCGTGAACCTCGCTTTCTTGGCAGCGTCGGCTCTCGTCGTAGCCGATTCGGCGACGACGCTCGTCCTTGCGGTTTTGGTGATGGTGCCCCTCGCGTACCTGATCGCTCTCGCCGTGGGAAGACGGCCGGTGTCGGCGCTGTTCAACCGCGAAGTCGTGAGGGATAGCGAAGAACAAGCGGGGCGTTTTTGTCGCGAGCGTCGCGTGCCTCTGGCGCTCGCTATCGCAGCGTCGTTCGCGAGCTGGGGTATGCTGTTGCTCGAGTACTGGCTGCTGGCGTACTTCCTCGGGATCCCGCTGAGCCCGACTCAACTTGTCATCGGCCTCGCCGCCGCTCGGGTTGCCTACCTTCTATTGTTCCCCGCAGGACTGGGCGTTCTCGAAGTCGGCCAAGTCGCCGCTGTCAGCGCGATGGGTTTCCCCGCGGCGCTCGGTCTGAGCCTGAGCCTGGTCATCCGCTTCCGCGACGTCGTCACCGCAACCGCGGGCCTATGGCTAGGGCTGAGACTTCTGACGAAGAAGTGAACTCCCCCTCACCCGACGGCGCGTAGCGCTGTCGGGTGAGGGGGAATTCTTTGTAGCAGGAATACTTAGAGGGCGGTCAACAACTCCTCGATGCTCGTCATCGATTGCTCCCACGTGGGATGGTCGGAGAAGCGCTCGAAGGCGGTGACGCTCAGCTGCGCCAACAGCTCGCGGTCCTCAATGACTCGCTGGAGTTGGAGCTGCAGGCTGAACGTGTCGTCGGTTGGGACGAGAAATCCGGTGGCGTCGTGTTGAACGATTTCGTCCGAAGCTCCCGCGGCGCCGGCGATGACGGGAAGCCCGAAGGCCATGGCTTCGAGATACACGATACCGAAGCCTTCGTAGCTCGACGGGAGGACGAACAGCTGCGCACGTCGGAACATCTCCGCCAGACGCTCTCCGTCGAGCGTTCCATGCATCGAGACCTTGGCACCGAGATCGAGGCTCTCGACACGTCGTTCGATAGTTTCCGCGTAGCGACGATCCATCTCGTCACTTCCGACGACGTCGAGCGTCCACGGTGCGCCACGAAGCCCGCCGAGCACGTCGAGGAGAACGTGAAGGCGTTTTCGAGGAATGAGATTGCCGACGGAGAGCAATCGCAAGGGCCCCTCCTCGCTCGCCCGCCGTTCGATGTCCTCACGGGAGAGCCCGGCCTGAAAGCGGTCGCCCCCCGGGGTGGCAACGACGTTCCGTGTCTTTTTTTGCATCAAGAACTCGACGGACTCTCTCGTCGTATGGCTGTTGAACACGAAAGCGTCGACCGATTCCAAGTAGCGCTTCTCGACGCGTCGATAACGCTCGCGATGGCGCTCGGGACGGTCCTCGCTCGAGCGCAGATGGTGAACGATGGCGACGATCGGGCACGGGAGACGTCGTCGCAATCGTTGGTTCAGCAGAAACAGGGACGGGTGCGTCAATTCGTCTTGTAGCAGGACGTCGAATCCCGAAGACGAGAGCTTGCGCTTCAGGCCGGGTTTGAAATTCTGCGTCAGGTGGCGGACGTAGCTGCCGTCGGCAAGAGCAATGATCTCGACGTCGTGCCCGCGGCTTCTCAGGTGCTCGACCAACCTGCGATCGAAGAAGTTACCGCCGGAAACGAGGTCGAGATCGCCGTAAACGATGAGCCCAACCTTCACGACGACGAAGTATATCTGGCATAATGCCGCTCGCGACAGGAGGAACCTGAATGGCCATGAACAAGATCCCGGCGATGGTCCTCGCCTGGGCCGTCGTGTCCGCTCCCGCCTGGACTCAAGACGAGCCCGTGGCCGCGGCGGAGACCGTGGATGAATCTCCCTCGGTTACCGCGCACGAGATTACGGTGAACGGAGACGTTCTTCGATACGACGTGACCACGGGCAAAATGCCGATCAAGACCGACACCGGCGAAGTCGAGGGCGAGATCTTCTTCATGGCGTATACGTTGAAGGGAGCGACCGCCGGTCCGGATCGACCGTTGACGTTCTCGTTCAACGGAGGACCCGGCTCCGCGTCCGTCTGGCTGCATCTTGGGATGCTCGGCCCGCGGCGCGTGCCCATGCTGGAAGATGGAGGCATGCCTGCTCCGCCGTACCGTCTCGTCGACAACGAACATACCTGGCTCGGTATGACCGATATCGTCTTCATCGACCCCGTAGGCACGGGGTTTAGTCGGCCTGCCACACCGGATAAAGGGGAAGCCTTTTGGGGGCTCGAGCAGGACATCCGCTCGGTGGGCGAGTTCATTCGCTTGTACCTCACGCGATACGAGCGGTGGTCGTCTCCCCTCTATTTGATTGGTGAAAGCTACGGGACCACGCGCGCCGCTGGGCTCTCCGGTTATCTCGTCCAACGCTCGGGCATCGCTTTTAACGGCATCATCCTCGTCTCGTCGGTGATGAACTTCCAGACCATTCGCTTCGCCGAGGGGAACGATCTGCCCTACATGACGTTTTTGCCGACGTACACAGCGACGGCCTGGTATCACCAAAAACTCCCCCAGGATTTACAGGCGGACTTGTCGGAAGCGCTGGCAGAAGTGAAGGCGTGGGCTCTCGACGAATATTGGGTCGCGCTCGCCAAAGGCGGCACTCTCGGAGACGATGAAAGACGCGAGACAGTGCGAAAGCTGGCTCGGTACACGGGGCTCAGCGAAGAGTTCATCGAGCAGTCCGATCTGAGGATCGAGGCGGGGCGGTTTCGCAAGGAGCTCTTGCGTGACGACAAATACACGGTCGGACGCCTCGATAGCCGCTTTCGGGGAATGGAGCGCGATGAAGCAGGCGAGCGCAACGAGTTCGACCCGAGCATGGTCGCCATCCGTCCTCCGTACACGGCGGCATTCAACGACTATGTCCGTCGCGAGCTCGGCTACGAGAACGACCAACACTATTGGATCCTCGGCGGCGGTATCGGCAAATGGAATTTCGGTGACGAAGGAACGTTTCCGGATACGAGTGAAGCTCTGCGCGATGCGATGCTCCGCAACACCTACATGAAGGTGTTCGTTGCGTCTGGTTACTACGACATGGCGACGCCATTTTTCGGCACCGAATACACCGTCAACCATCTGGGCCTCCCAGCTACGCTTCAGGATAACGTTCGCATCGAGGAATACGATGCCGGGCATATGATGTACATCCACGAAGAGTCACTCGCGAAGATACGAGCGGATGTCGAGTCTTTTTATGGGGACACGAAAGCGATGAGCGGCCGGGGTGAGGCCAACGTTCCCGGAGGGCGATAGAGCAGCTATGACACGTGATGCCATCCCGCAATTCGTTGGTGCCCGGGTGCGGCGTCGAGAAGACCCCGCTCTCGTCACCGGCCGTGGTAACTTCGTTGCCGATATCCCCCTCGAGAATGCTGCGACGATGGCGTTTGTGCGGAGTCCTTACGCCCACGCCAACGTGCGCAGCATCGATGCCCGGGGAGCGTTGTCGTTGCCGGGCGTGATCACCGTCTTCACGGCCGAGGATCTCAACCCCCGCTTCATGAAACCGTTCTCTTTCGCGAAGTCGTCCGACAACGGAAACCTGGAAAAACTCTTTGAGCAGAAGCGGTTCCCGCTCGCTGCAGGCCGAGTTCGCCACGTTGGAGAGCCCGTCGCGGTCGTGATCGCCGAAAACCCGTACGTCGCTGCCGATGCCGTCGATGCCGTGGTCGTGGACTACGATCCGCTCCCCGTGGTGACCGACCCCGAAGTGGCGCTGAGCGAGGGCGCGCAGCTCGTGCACGAGACGTGTCCTCGAAATCGCGGCTTCGAGTGGCGACTCGACGGCGGCGACATCGACGCCGCGATGAGCCAGGCCGACAAGGTCGTGGAGTTGCGCGTCGTTATACAGCGAATCATCCCGAACGCGATGGAGCCTCGGGCCGCCGCCGCGACCTACGACGGGGCGGACGGTTTTACGCTGTGGGCGTCGACCCAGATACCGCACGGGCTCCGAGATGCGGTCGCGGGCATGCTGGGCATCGAGGAGAAGCAGCTTCGCGTGATTGCGCCCGAGGTAGGAGGCGGCTTCGGCGCCAAAGCCAACGTCTACGCAGAAGACGTTCTCGCAGTCTTGCTGGCGCGACATTTGCGCCGGTCGATCCGCTGGGTTGCCTCGAAAAGCGAGGACTATCTGACGACGTCGCACGGGCGCGATCAAATTGCGGTGCTGCGCTTGGGTGCTACGGCCGATGGGCGTATCGTTGGCGCCGACCTCTCCGTCACCATGGACTGCGGCGCGTATTTCTCCGGCGCGACGCCCATCATTCCCGCCTTCACCGGGATCATGATCCCCGGTGTCTACGACTTTCAGAATGTGCGCGCCCGCGCGGTAGGCGCTTTCACCAACAAGGTGTGGAGCGAGCCGTATCGAGGCGCGGGACGACCGGAAGCGGCCTATCTAATAGAGCGGGGCATTGACAAGCTGGCCGATGTGCTCGCAATCGACCCGATCGAGATTCGACGGCGTAACTTCATCGCCCCCGAGAAGTTTCCCTACAAGACAGCGACAGGGCTCACCTACGACAGTGGGGAGTACGCGCGGGCGCTCGACAAACTTCTCGAGCATGTCGATTACGAAAAACTCCGCGAAGACCAAGCCAAACGTCGGGAGGCCGGCGGGAAACTCTTGGGTATCGGGGTCGCAACGTACGTCGAGATTTGTGGGTTCGGACCGTGGGAGCACAGCACTGTCCGCGTGGCTGCCGACGGGAAAGTGACCGTGCTCACCGGCACGTCACCGCACGGCCAGGGACACGCGACGAGTTGGGCGCAAATCGCGGCCGACACCTTGCAGGTTCCTATCGAAAGCGTCGAAGTACTCCACGGCGATACCGGGATCGTTCCCAAGGGTATCGGAACCTTCGGAAGTCGCAGCGCCCCCGTGGGAGGTGCGGCCGTGTTCCAAAGCGCGGAAGAGGTGCGCGAGGGTGCGAAAGCGATCGCGGCGCACCTTTTGGAAGTGGCCGCGGCCGACGTGCGGCTCGAGGAGGGTTCCTTTCACGTGGTGGGAATGCGCTCGCGCTCGGTGAGCTGGCAGGACGTCGCCGCGGCAGGTCACTCGGAAGAGCTGCCCGAGCAGCTGCGCGGCAAGCTGAACAAGGCGCTCGAGTTCGTGCCCGCGGGAGACACGTACCCTTTCGGGGCCCATGCATGCGTGCTCGAGATCGACCCGGACACCGGGGAGATTGAACCCACTCCTGGTTCAAGGGCAGGTGCACGGTGGTATCGCTCAAGGGATCGGGCAAGCCTTGTGGGAGGGCGCGGTGTACGACGAGTCCGGTAATTTGGTGACCGGGAATCTCATGGAGTATGCCGTTCCCCGAGCTGACCTGCTCCCCTCATACGAGAATCACCGTACCGAGACGCCGTCGCCTCTGAATGCGCTTGGGGTCAAAGGAATTGGAGAAGCCGCGACGATCGGATCGACGCCGGCCGTCGTGAACGCTGCCGTCGACGCGCTCTCTCACCTCGGCGTGAGCCACATGGACACGCCGCTGACCCCGGAAAAAGTTCTCGGCTATCTCGTGACGCGTTCGTAGCGAACCCAATCGTTGCTCGAAAGGCCACCGTCGAGTGCGAACTTGTACCCTTTGTTCTTGCCGAGGCTTATGACGTCCTTCTCGAACGTTTCGACGTAGAGAGTGTCGTCGTCTAGGCGTTCGAGGACACGAATCTCTTCGTGCGTCCACGCCCAATCGTGGGAGTCGGAGACGTAGCGCACACCGAGCGTGGTCAAGTTCAGCTCGCCCGTGCACCCGCGGAATCGGTGATTATGTCGAGCCTCGAACGTCAGAGGAAGTCTCTCTTCCCAAATGCGGTCGGTGACTTCGATGAGAAGCTCGGAGGCTCCCACCGAAGTCGGCTCTTTCAACAACAATTCTTCGAGCCAAGCCTGACTCGTCGGAAGATCGCCGCGCTCGAGCGCCATCCGCGCTTCATAGAACAGATCCGCAGCCGAAGGAGTCTCTCCGGGCGGCAGTGGCGTCGTCGGCTTTGGCTTCGGTTTGGGTTTGGGCTTGGGCGGCGATGGAGCGACCGCCGGGGATTGTTTCACCTCGGTCGTGTGCACTGCTCTAGCCGGGTCCGGTGACTCCGCAGATGTGTCCGGCTCGCCCGTCGTCGGCGTCTCCGGGGGGGACGGGGACGGCGCGGTTGGCGACGAAGCGACCCCAGTCGTTGGCGCGGAGGTGTCCGATGGGGCCGAATCGGGCGACGACTGTCGCTCCCCGGTCAGCGCGAGTCCGAACACGAGGAGCGCGCCAAGAATGAGCGCCACGGATATCGGAAGCCAACGATCGCGATGGGCGACGACGGATTGACGCATGCGCGTTGTCACCGCCCGACTATTGGTGCCTTTGCGTGCGGTCTTCAGCGCAGCGGCAACGTCTTCAGCGGAGTCGTACCGATCGTTGGCGTCTTTCTCGAGGCAACGCAAAATGACCGAACGGATTGAGGCGGTGACCGCTGGGTTTCTCTGATCGGGAGGGATCGGCTCGTCGTTGAGAATCGATTGGGCGATCGCGGCAAACGAGTTGCCCGTGAACGGGGGCGACCCCGTGAGCATCCGGTAGAGCACGACCGCGAAAGAGAAGAGGTCCGAACGGCGGTGGATCGTTCCTCGCGACAGTTGTTCGGGTGCCATGTAGTAGGGGCTTCCGAGCACATCATCGTCGTTCGTGAGCTCAGAACCTACGACGTGGGCGATTCCGAAGTCCATGATTTTGCCCCGAAAATCAGGAGTCACCATGATGTTGCCGGGCTTGACGTCCCGATGGACGATGCCCTGTGCATGCGCGAACGCGAGCCCGTCGAGAACATCGTGAGCTATCTGGAAAGCGTTTGTGAATGAAACGGTCTCGGTTTCCAGGAGTTCAGACAAGGTCTTACCGTCTACATATTCCATGACGATGAACGGCGTGTCGTCGTCCGCGTGACCTACGTCGAATACCGTGACGATGTTCGGGTGGATGAGTTGTCCCGCCGCACTCGCCTCGCGGTAGAAACGCTCCCGATATTTTTCCTGCTTCGATGCGGGGAGATGGACCGCGGTTTGGATCAACTTGATAGCGACGGTGCGATCGATGGCGGGATCCTGCGCGAGGAGGACGGCACCCATGGAACCGCGTCCGAGGACGCCCTGGACTTCGAAGCGTCCGAGTTTTTGAGGTGGCGCGCCCGAAGGGAAAAGAGGCTCCGTGACTCCAGCCCGGGGGGCGGGCTCGGTGTCGGGTTGAAGCTCCGGATCCTTCCGGTCGTCGAGAATGCCCACGGCGATGAGCGCTTTGAGACCTTCGAGGGTTTCCGCGCGCGGGAGCGTGGACATTTGGAGCACCTCCGACATGCGTAGGCCCGAGTGGAACCTCTCTTTCAAGAAATCGACGAGAGCACTGTGCTGCGTCGATAACGTGGACTCCGCGTACGGGAGGCCGAGCTCGGCGTTGACGGCCCAGCGAAGCTCACGGTTCAGCTCTTCTTCGAGTCGTGCCAAAGCTCGCGACGCGACTTCTTGCGGGTCGAGGTCGAGACTACCGTACGAGAGCTCGTCGCGCGGTGTGTCTTCGAAGCGGAAGCTGCCTCCCTGCAATTGAAACGACGCATCGAGGATGACGCTCGAAAGCCTCGAGACCTCGACGTCCAACGCCGCGACCGAAAGGAGGTCGAGCTCGCTCAATACCGTGCGGAGTTTCATCCCCGTGCGTTCGGCGGCGACACGAGCGCGATGAAGCTCGGAGGTGGTGAGCTTTTGCCGCTGCACGAGAGTTTCGCCCAGCTGTTGCTTGGAATCATTCGATTCCGCGGCGATGATGCGCCCACTCTTGAACGTGACCCGTTGGGTTGTGGCGCCCTCTTCGATGTGGAGGATTCCCGAGGCGCCGCGAGCTCGGAGCTCACGAAAA
>CAMYKY010000107.1 GCA_947259165.1 uncultured Acidobacteriota bacterium
GGTCGACGCGCGAAGCGCGTCGGGTGAGGGGGAAATTCTCCGCGGCATCAGCACGTTGAATCACAGTTGCTCACGGAGCCTCGCGAATCGAAATAGTTTTTGTGGGGATTCTTCAGTACCTGTCCCCTTTTTGCCATCGGGGGCATCGTCGTCACGGATAAAAAGGGGCGAGCCTTTCGTAGATCGCCGCGGTGGCGCGGCAGTCTTCAAGGCAGTATCTGGCGATCTCGTCCAGCCGCCCCTCGGCGTACGCGTCAGCGACTTTGGCCCCGTCCATCTTGGACTTTGGCGACGGGACTCCGAAGATCGCGGTGAAAAAATCAAGGCTGCCGCGGCGGCGACGGTCGTTGCCCTCGAAGACTTCGCGCACGTCGAAGTGAGGACGCGTCGTCAGAGGGTCCGCGGGGATCACGACACGTGGGGTGAGCCCGTGGATGGCGCTTCGAACGTTCACAAACGGGATATCGAAGCGCTTGCCGTTGAAGGTGACGTACCGCTCGTGACCATTGGCAGCGAGCCAATCCCAGAATTTCGAGAGAAGCTCTGTCTCAGCGTCGTCCGCGAATGTCGTTTCGGCCCGGGTCTCGACATCGACAACGCCGATGACGATCACACGTCCGGTCGTGGGATCGAGCCCGAAGCGCGAGATCATGTCCTCGCGGCGTCGCTCGAGATCTTCCGGATCGGTGACTTCACGCTCGAGATTCTTGAAGAGATACTCGAGCGCCCTAACGGGAATTTCCTCTACTGACTGACCTACGGTCTCGATGTCTAAAACAAGTGAGCTCATTCCGATGCTAGTCCCGCGGCGCGGGCGGCGAGCTGTGCCGGGTGCAGCGCGTGCCGGCCCGTCGCATCCGCGATTTGATGTCGACAGGAGGTGCCGGACGCCACGACGACGGTCTCCTCAGCGGCGTCCCGAACCGCCGGCAACAGACGGCGCTCCGCCATCTCGAGGGACACATCGAAATGCTCCCGCTCGTAGCCGAACGAGCCTGCCATTCCGCAGCAACCCGAATCGACGAAGCTCACGTGGCTCGACATTTTGTTTAGAAAGACCGACAGCGGCTCCGTCCCCACGAGTGCCTTCAAGTGACAGTGTCCGTGGACGAGAACGCTCGAAGAAGGGTTCGGAAACGTCAGCTCGAGCCCCTCGAGCTCCTCGAGAAGAACGCTCTGCTCCGCGACCGCTTGGGCGTCCTCACCAGGCACGAGATCAGGAACCTCGTCGCGAAACGTCAGAATACAGGAGGGCTCGAGTCCCACGATGGGAACACCCTCACGAGCGAACCCCGACAAAGCGGCAACGTTTTGGCGCGCGAGCTCGCGCGCCCGCTCGAGCATCCCTTTCGAGATAGCCGGACGGCCGCAACAGACTTTCTTCGCCAGCACGACTTCGAATCCGGACGCCTCGAGCACCGCCACGGCCGCTTTGCCGATGTCAGGCTCGTGGTAGTTCATGAACGTGTCGTGGAAGAGAACGACCTTCTTGCCTGTCGGTGGCTTCGCGCCGCGCTTGGCGAACCAACTCTCGAATGTTCGTTCCGCGAACCGAGGCAAGCTACGACGGCGATCAATCCCCGCAACGTTTTCGAGCAGGGATCGAAACCAATTCTGGCTAATGAGCCAATTCGCGATTGGCGCGGTGGCCACGCCGACTCGTCCTGCGGCGTCGGGTCGAGAGAACAGGCGCTCGCGCAGCGAATAGCCATGCTCGCGATGGTAGAGCGATAGGAACTCCGACTTCAGTCGCGCCATGTCCACGTTCGACGGGCATTCCGCCTTGCACCCTTTGCACGAGATACACAGGTCCATGACTTCATGCAGTCTCTCGCTTGTCATGTCTTCGGGCGGGACCCTGCCGTCGAGCACGGCGCGTAGCGCATTCGCGCGGCCACGCGTCGAGTGCTCTTCGTCATGCGTGACCATGAACGACGGACACATCGTGCCTTCGAGGTTCTTGCGGCACACGCCAGCGCCGTTACAAAGCTCGACTGCCCGAGCGAAGCCGCCTTCCGTCGCGTACGGAAACACCGTCGCCGGCTCACGGACGCGATACGCCTCGCCGTAGCGCAACATTTCATCCATCGCCGGCGCATCGACGACTTTGCCCGGGTTCATGATCCCCTTTGGATCGAAGGCCGCTTTGAGCCGCTTGAAGGCTCCGTAAATCTCCTCGCCGAACAACCGCTCGTTGAAGTGGCTTCGTGCAAGACCATCACCATGCTCGCCGCTCATCGACCCACCAAACTCGATGACCAGGTCGAACACTTCCTCCGCGATCGTGGTCATCTTGGTGACTTCAGCTTTGTCTTTGAGATTGACGAGCGGGCGAATATGAAGACACCCAGCGCCCGCGTGGGCGTAGAACGACCCAATGGTGTCGTGACTCCCGAGAATCTCTTCGAAGCGGCGGATGAACTCCGGCACGCGCTCGGGAGAAACAGCCGTGTCCTCCACGAATGCGATCGGCTTGTGATCGCCGGGGAGACCGAGAAGCAGAGGCAAGGCGGCTTTGCGCACCTTCCACACGTTCGCCTGGCCGGCGGCATCGAGCACTCGCACCATCGGCTTCGCGGAAGGACCGATGCGCTTTTCCAGCAAATCGAGCTTCGCGTGGACCTCTTTTTCGCTTTCGCCCGAAAACTCCACGATAATGAGCGCTTTCGGCGCTCCTTGAACGAAATGCATCCGGCGCGAGTACTCGAGGGACTTGCGCGCCAAATCCATGACCATCTCGTCGACGAGCTCCACTGCGGATGGCGCGAGCTCGAGTATCTCAGTCCCGGTCTCGAGCGCGGGCAGCAGGCCGTCGAAATGGAGCACCGCGAGACCGACCGCCGGCGGGAGCGGAACGAGCTTGAGCTTGGCTTCCACGACCGTCGCGAGCGTTCCCTCCGATCCGACGACGAGCTTGGCCAAATTGACCGTGTTCGGATCCAAGAGCTCGTCGAGATTGTAGCCACTGACTCGCCTCGGAATCTTCGGATACCGGCGGTCGATCTCGTCACGATGGTTTTCGGCAAGCGTCAACGCCTGGCGATAGATGGATGCTTCGAGGCTATCGCCCTCGAGCTTCGACGGTAGGTCACTCCGGTCGACGGGTCCGAACGTTGCCTGGGTGCCATCCGAAAGCACCGTCCGAATCTCTAGAGTGTTCTCAACCGTCTTGCCGTAGATCAACGAGCGCGCCCCGGCAGAGTTGTTACCGACCATGCCGCCGATATTCGCGCGATTGCTAGTCGCCGTCTCCGGGCCGAATCGTAATCCGTACGGTTTCAGGTGCGCACCGAGCACGTCGTGGACGACGCCGGGTTGCACACTGGCCCAACCTTCCTCGGGCGAGACCTCGATGACGTGCCGCATGTACTTGGAAAAATCGAGGATGACCGCCTCACCGACAGCCTGCCCGGCCAGGGAGGTGCCGCCGCCACGAGGAAGAATCGGAACCCCCTCACGGGAGGCGAGCCGAACCGCTTCCTCGACATCGCCGACGTGCCGAGGAATAACGACGCCGATGGGCTCGATTTGGTAGATACTCGCGTCGGTCGAATACAACGTCCGCGTGTACTGATCGAAGCGCACCTCCCCGTCGATTCGACCTCGAAGCTCCTCGGCAAGCGACATAGCGGGTCATCTTATCAGGCGGTTCGAGCGCCTGAACATCTTCTACATCCTGGCACCCGCGGTAGTGCTGTTGCTAGTGACGTTCGTCCCTGCACTGAGCCTCTGGCTCCCGTCGATCTTGGCCACCTCTTCTTAGGGAAAGCAAGACCTCAAGACCACACGGTTTGAACCAGCCCGAGTTCTTGGAGGGAGTCGTCCTTCGTGATGAGTCGAGCCCCGACCGCTCGCGACGCGCTCACGATGAGCCTGTCGAACGGATCCCGGATCGTGCCGAGCGCTGCGAACTCATCCAGCTGACGTAGGTCCATCGGAAGAAAGCGCAATCCAGGGGCTGCCTCCATGGCGGTCTTGACGTGTGAAAGACCGATGTTGATCCGCCCGAGCTCCCGTAACAGGACGACCTCCGCCGCGACGGCCGCTGGAATCCAAGCTTCGCTCCCCCCGGCCTCGACCGAGAGCAATGCATTTCTCGCTTTGGGTCCTAGCTTCCGTGGCGCGGACAGTGAGTAAACGCACGCGTGCGTGTCCAAGACATAGCTAGCCATAGCGCTCGAGCCGCCCTAAGTCGCCCCAGAGCAGACCTCGCACCTCTTCGATATCGTCGTCCGTCGGCACTGCGGTTCCCACGAAAAGCCCGAGAAAGCGACCCTTGGTGGCCTCTGGCGGAGCCTGCTCGAGGGCGCGCTCGAGATCGGCAATGACCTGCGCTGACAAGGAGCGATGTTGTGCCTCGGCACGCGATTCGAGTTTCCGCTTGAGTGCAGCTGGAACTCGGATAGTAATCGCCGCGCTCTTTGACATGTATTCATTATGCACCACTACGAATACATTCATCAAGTTGGTGATTTCAGCCTGACCACCGTAGCGCCCCAACCGCCACGCTCGGGTGTCGCCTCTTCGAAGCTTGCGACAACGTCGCTCTTCTCCAGCGCCTGGCGCACGCGCTCTTTTTGAACGCCCTTTCCGCGGCCGTGGATGATTCGAACTTCTTCGAGCCCCGCCTCATGCACAGCTTCGAGGTAGGAGTCCACGACGTCCGGGATGTCCCGCGGAGCAAACGGGTGGAGATCTAGAGAATCTTCGATCGGCAGAACGACGGGATCGTCGTTTTCGTTCATGTGCGAATGAGAAACCGCGACAGCCGTACGGTCACGTCGAGGGATGTCCCGTCACAACCCAACAAATGCGTCACAAGGCAAGAATACTGCAATAGCATAAGGAGTAGGTTATGAGAATCGTCGTCATCAGCGATACCCACTTCATGCACGACCGGATCGCTATCCCCGATGCGGATGTGCTCGTGCATTGCGGGGATTGCCTCGGCCATGGCACGCTCGAAGAGCTCGAAGAGCTCGACCGATTCTTGGGTGCGCTTCCCCATACTCACAAGATCCTGATCGCTGGCAATCACGATTGGTGCTTCGAGCGCGACCCCGAGGCTGCCCGAAGGCTCGTCCGCAATGCGATCTATCTCGAGGACGATGGCGTCGAGCTGAACGGCACAAAGTTCTACGGGAGTCCTTGGCAGCCATGGTTTTTCGATTGGGCCTTCAATCTGGAGCGCGGCGAGCCCCTAAGCAAGGTTTGGGCCAAAATTCCGGAAGACACCGAGGTCTTGATCACGCACGGCCCGCCGCACGGCGTGCTCGATCGAACCATCCAAGGCGAGGTTGCAGGCTGCGAGCAGCTACTGAAGCGGGTGGAAGTCGTGAAGCCCAAGCTTCACCTTTTCGGCCACATCCACGAAGGCTACGGCATGGTCCAAAACGGCGAAACTCTTTTCGTCAACGCGAGCACTTGCGACGTCCGCTACGCGCCCGTCAACGAGCCGATCGTGCTAACGCTCTAGTTGAACCACCCGAACATCGCCTCGATCTACGGCGTGGAGCATACGGACAAGACGCCCTACCTCGTTCTCGAGCTCGTTGCCGGCGAGACACTAGCAGAGCGGATTTCACGGGAGCCGATCCCGTTCGATGAGGCACGGCCTCTGTTCCTCCAAATCGCCGAGGGACTCGAAGCGGCGCACGACAAAGGCATCATCCACCGCGACCTGAAGCCCGCCAATATCAAGATCGGACGAAATGGCAAGCCGAAGATTCTGGACTTCGTTCTCGCTAAGGCTTTTGCTCCGGAACGAGACGCTTCCGGGAAACGTCGCAATCACCCACGGACCCATAGCCATACGCCTCCCACCCGGCACGCCCCACCCGCTACGCTCGGGCGTGGCCTTCTTCGCGTCCTTCGTCGAAAGCAGCTTCCAGGTAGGGCTCTTCGACGTCCCGGACGTCGTTGCCGGCCGACCTGATAGACTCGACGCCCGAAAGGAGTTTCTCGTGCGTCTCATCTCTTTGTTGCTGACTCTGACCACGTTGACCATGACGAGTTGCTCCCCCCGCGGAGCGTTTCACGAGCTATCGCTCGACGAGCTCGAGGACCGCATCAAAGGCGGCTGGGCGGGACAGATGATCGGGGTCAGTTTCGGAGAGCCGACCGAGTTTCGCTATTTGGAGCAGATCATCGATCCGAGCGAGCTGCCAACGTGGAGTCCAGAGCTGGTGCGCTCGGCTCTCGAGCAAGACGACCTCTACGTGGAGATGACGTTTTCCGAAGTGCTCGACGAGAAAGGGCTGGACGCGACCACCGAGGATTTCGGCGCGATGTTCAAAGACGCGGGCTATCGCCTATGGCACGCCAACCTCGCTGCGCGACGTGCGCTCAAGCGGGGCGTTCCCGCCGGAGAGTCGGGCTCACCACGCTACAACATCCACGCCAACGACATCGATTTTCAGATCGAGTCTGACTTCATCGGCCTCATGTCGCCTGGACTTCCCGCCGCGTCCAACGATCTGTGCTGGCGAGTCGGTCGGGTGATGAACTCCGGCGACGGCATCTACGGCGGGATGTTCGTCTCGGCGATGTATGCCGCCGCGTTTTTCGAGAGCGACCCGAGAGCCGTGGTCGAGACCGGGCTCGGGGCGCTCCCCCCTGAGAGTCCCTATGCGAAGGTCGTGCGCGATGTGTTGGTGTGGTCATCCGAGAATCCCGAGCATTGGGAAACGACGTGGCAGCTCATCGAGGACAAGTGGAATGATCGCGAAGCTTGCCCGCAAGGCGCGTTGTACCCTTTCAACATCGACGCAAAGTTGAACGGTGCCTACATCGCCCTCGGCTTGCTCTACGGAGACGGCGATTTCCGACGCACCCTCGAGATATCGACTCGAGCAGGCCAGGACTCCGACTGCAACCCGTCGAGCGCGTTAGGAATCCTCGGGGTGATGCTCGGCTATCGAGGCATCCCCGAAACTTGGACCGCTGGCATACCCGCCATCGCCGACGAGACGTTCTCGTACACCAACCACTCCTTCCGCTCCATCGTGGAGAGCACCAAAACGCGCGCCGTCGCCTGGGTACAACAATACGGAGGTCGCCTCGAAGGCGACACGCTATTCGTGCCGTTTCAAGCGCCCATCCCCGCACACCTGGAGAGTTGGGACGACTACGGCTCGCCGGTCGAGCGCATCACCACGAACGATCCTCGGTGGAGCTTTCGCGGCGCCTGGGAGGCGGAGGAGATATTCTCCTTTGGCTCCAAGACCCAGATACCGGCCCGCTGGAGCGTGGGTCCCGACGCCACGGCCACCGTCAGGTTCGAAGGAACCGGTGCGATCCTCGTGGGCACGTATCTGCCCGACGGCGGCCAAGCGGCCGTGACGCTGGATGGCGAGGCGCAGGGCAGTTTCGACGTTTACTCCGATGAGGCCGAATCCAAGGGGAACGAGTCGCTCTGGTACGTCTTCGGACTGGAGAGCGGCACACATGAGCTCGAGCTCTCGGTGCTCGGAGTGCGATACCCTGGATCGAGCGGCAGTAGGGTTTTGCTCGAAGACCTCGTCGTGTTCGAGTAGGGCTCAGTCGAAAAATCCGAGAAGCAATATCCAGGGGGTGCCCACCGCCAGGTAAATCACGAGGTTCACGAACGTCACCACCGCGCCGTACTTGTAGACTTCGCTCACCGACAAATAGCCGCTGCCGACGAACACCACGTTCGCGCTCGAGCCTTGTGGTGTGATCGCCGCAAAGAAATTGTTCGCGAACAGCAACATGAAGGCAAGAAGCGTCGCGGGAACACCCGCTTCGACGCCGACACTCAAAAAGACTCCCAAAAGCGCGAGCAGATGCGCGAGCTGGCTCACGAACAAGTAGTGCAGCATGCAGTACGCTACGACGAGCGCCACGTAAACGATGGGCCAGCTCAAACCGTCGAGACGCGCCGCGACCCGCTCGCCGACGAAGGCCATGAAGCCAAATTCGTTGAGATACGTGCTGAGCGCATAAAGCGCCGCGAACCAAATGAGAACGCCCAGCGCCTCTCCCTCGTGCCGTAAATCTTCGAGCGCGTAAATGTTCGTGGCCATCAACACCGCGAGCCCGAGAAAGGCGACCGCAGTGTTGTTGACCGTGGGAATCGCCCACAAGATCAGCATGCTGAGAAAGGTCACCGCCGTGATCCATTCGTCCCGCGACATCCGACCCATACGGGCGAGCTGTTCTCTCGCCGCCGCCGGCGCGCCTGGAGTCTGTTTCAGCTCCGGGGGAAAGACGCGGTAGAGAACATAAGGAAGCACGACGATGGCGACGAGCGAGGGCAGGGAAGACGCGACGAGCCACGAACCGAAACCGATCTCGACACCGAATCCGCGAGCGATCTGTGCGGCCGCCGGGTTCCCCGCCATCGCGGTGAGCCACAGACCCGACGAGATGGTCAAGCTCGCGATGCCCTGCATCATCAAATAGCTGCCGACTCTTCTTGCGGTGCCATCCTCGACCGTGGAGTCGCTGTCGCGAGCGAGCGAAAGGATGATGGGGTAGAGGACACCGGAGCGGGCAGTGTTGCTCGGAAAAGCCGGCGCGAGGATCGCGTCCGTCGCCATGATGCTGTAGCCGAGCCCAAGGGTCGAGCGGCCGAAGCGCGCGATGATGAGATAGGCCACGCGTTTTCCGAGACCCGATTTCACCACACCCCGCGCAACCAGAAACGCGACGATGATCAGCAGAATGAAATCCTGCGAGAACCCTGAGAACGCATCGATCGCCGGAAGCGTTCCCGTGAGCACCGCGGCCGCGAGTGCGACCATCGACGCGAGCAAGATGGGCGCCGCTCCCACCAGCACCGCGATGATAGACGTGATGAAGAGTGCAAAAAGGTGCCACGCTTCCTGAGAAAGGCCTTCCGGCACCGGAGCAAACCAAATGGCTACGCCAACCACGAGCGTGACCGCAAGCCTGAGATGCCGCCACGGCTTGGTCGCGGCACTGGACTGATTCGTCAAGCTACAACTCGATCAACTCGGGCTCGGCTCAGCTCACGCATCGTTGTTCCGCTCAATTCGACCGCGACGGATGAGCCGCGTGGCGGAAGTGTGTGGGAATCGAACCCACCGTCCCCGGGATTAACCAAGGACCACCGGATTTGAAGTCCGAGGAGGCCACCAGACCCCAGTCACTTCCAACGGGGAGCGTAATATAGCACTGTGGAGAGCACCGCCTAAGAGCAGCGTGTGGGTCAGCCTTCGCTCGCCGCAATCCGTTGCGATCTTCGGCGGGGGTCGAACCCTGCCCCCAATGAATTAAAACCCCCTCAACTCTGACGCCATTTCCCCTCACCCAATGGGCCGAGACCAAGTACGGAATTCCTCTAAATAGTTCTCTTAAATGTACTTACTGAAAGCACCACAGCCCCGCTATCGGCATGATTCCTGCAGTTTTGGCTCATGGTGAGGGTGAGGAAAATGCGAAAAGCGCAGGGAGTCGCGGGTAGTCATCGGCGACTCCGCGCAAGAATGCGTAGGTCACACCCATCCCCGCTGCGCTCGACGACCGCGGTCATGAGAGGCTAGGCGATGCCGTCATGGCTGCGCAGGCCGCTTATGCCGACACCGGTGCCCTGCCCGAGCTTCTGCTCATCTATCAGCTCCTCGGAGACCCGGCACTCACCCTGCGGTAGGCTCCTGCCGCTCGAGCTCCCCGGCTTGGGCGATTGCCGTCTGCGATAGGGGATCGGGCTCCCGCGAATCGAGCCGAATCTCGTTCTTTCCTACAGGAATCCCGTTGGCGGCGAATAATACTGGTTGGTTCCGGCCGCCTGGAAGGTGCCATTCGCCCACCCCACTGTAGGAAAGCGCCTACACGAGTCGTCTCGGAAGCCCGAGCAGGACGAAGAGCACCGCTCGTAACTCGTTGCTTGGGCTGCGGAAAGGCGTGAGCCGGCACAGCGACTGACTGGACTGGAGCTTGCATTAGCCCTCCTCGGGGTGAGATGAAAGACTGGCAGTTTTACCAAAGCCTGAGGACGTCACGGTGGGGACTCGTCTTGGTGATGTTCGGCTTCTTCCTCCTAGTGTTCCCGTCTCACTCAGTGCGAGCCTCAGCCAGCTTCAAAGTGGGATCGTTCACCAAGAGCACGACAACGCCGACCGACACCCAGGCGGTCCCCCACGGTCTGGGGGAGGCGCCCAAAGCAATCATTCTGTGGACGAACGGCAAGACCAATGAGTCGTTCAGTGGAAGCTTTCTCTTTGCGCTGGGAATGAGCGACGGCACCACGGACAAATCGGTGGCTACCTCGAGCCGGGACGCCGCAAACAGTCGTAGCCTGCGGATCGCCAATAAGGCGCTGAGCATCGTGCAGTGGGACAATACCGTTCTTGCCGAGTCCGACCTCAACTCCTGGGATGCCACCAACTTCACCCTCAACTGGACGACTAACAACGCCACCGCCTATGTCGTCCATTTCATGGCCATCGGGGGCGCGGATGTCTCCGCGAAAGTGCTGGGATGGACCATGGCGACCTCTACAGGAAATCAGGCGGTCACGGGCGTCGGGTTCCAGCCCGAGGTCGTGCTTCATACTCACCTCGGGAGCGGACTCACGGCACCACCGCCGACTACCTTAGCTGGTAGTGCCAATTTCGGTCTTGGGGTGATGGATTCTGATGGGGGTCAATGGGCACAGGCGATCCGTATCGGGAACGTCTCGTCATTGAGCTCCGCGTCGAGAGGACAACAGACAGACGCCGCTATCTACTGGTTCAGGGCGGGTGATCTCGCTCTACGAAAAGAAGCGCACTTCGTGTCAATGGACAACGATGGTTTCACCCTCAACTGGAGTAATGCCAACGCCAACGCGGCTCAGGTCGTGTCCCTGGCACTGAGTGGGCTCGATGCAAAAGTGGGCAGCTTCGACAAGTCGACGGGGCCAGCCAGTCAAGCGGTGACCGGAGTCGGATTCACCCCCAGCGCCGTTCTCCTGTCGAGCTTTCAGGATGTGACCCAGGCGAGTCCTGTGCGCGAGGGCCGCTTGGGTTTCGGTGCTTCGGATTTCATCACGGAGGGAAGCTCCGCGTTTCAAGAAGAGCACAATCTGGTCACCGCCAACGTAGATGGCATTGACAAGACCAGCAAGGTCTTCATGAAGGTCGACAACACGACACCGGCTCTGGACGCCGAGGCGGACATGACGAGCGCGGACGCCGACGGATTCACCCTGAATTGGACGACCAACGATACCGTGGCGACGGAGATGCTCTATCTCGCCTTGGCACCGCCGAAGACGAACTACCGCTCGATAGGGACACAAGGGGGAAGCCTGTACGCCGTCGGCGACGCGACGGGTACTGCTGGCTCCTACGTCGTCACGTTCGGAGGTGGAGCGAGCCTTCCGGTACCGACGGCGATCCCGGCGGTGGGGACGGGCGACCTTCTCACCATCGGCACGGGAGGAAGCCAAGAGACCCATTACATTTTCGAACGGGTCTCCGCAACCGAGGTGACGCTCCAGGCGCCGCTCGCGTTCGACCACGCAAGTGTGACGTACGACGTCGAGCGGGCGTTCAACTCGATCACCACGTGGGAGGCGACACAGCAGGGCGATCTGGTCGCCAACGAGTGCATCGAGTTCGGTGTCGTCTACAACGACGGCGTGCTCGATGAGAGGGTCGAGATCCTCGGCTCGGTCACGGATGCGGACCACTTCATGGTGTTGACGGTAGCTGAGGGGCAAAGGCACAATGGAACGGCCGCGACGGGAGCAACGCTGACCGATACCTCGATTGGCCGCCCAATCAGGGTGGTCGACGACTTCTTCCAGCTCGCCTGGCTCGTGATCCAAGGGTGGGATTCCGCAGGGAACGCGGTCGACGTGGAGGGCGATAACGCTTATGTGCGGAACCTGATCCTCGACGGCAACGGGGTCGGTTCGCGAGCGGTGGAAAGTGACGGCGATAACAATGTCTTCATGAACAACGTCGCATACCGAGTGACGGGACAGGCGTTCAGAAGCAGAGGCTTTGGCAATGCCTTCTACAACAACACGGCTCTAGGCGGAGGCGCGGGAACCGGAATGGTGTACACGACAGGGGGACCGCCCGTTTTGGCCAACAACATCGCGGTGGGTTTCACGACCGATTATTCGGGCAGCGCCGGCGCGGGAAGCACGAACAATCTCTCTTCGGACGGCACGGGGCCAGCAACGAACCTGCAAAACGACACAGCGGCGAACCTGTTCGTGAGCACGGCGGCTGGCTCAGAGGATTTGCACCTTACTGCGGCGAACAATGCACTCGACAACGGTGCAGACTTATCGAGTGTGTTCTGGTGGGACATCGACTGGCAAGTGCGCCCAGCGGGTGCGGCATGGGACATCGGAGCGGACGAAAGGGCGGCGGCGACGGCGGTGGAGTTGGTGTCGTTCACGGCGCGGGGTGTCGATGGTGAGGTGTTTCTGGAATGGGAGACGGGCTCGGAGCTGCGGAATCTGGGTTTTCATCTTTACCGAGCGTACGACGAGGCGGGTCCGTACGAGCGGGTCACGGCGGCGTTGATCCCGGGTTTGGGCTCGTCGCCAGAAGGGGCGCACTATCGATATCGCGATGGAGGGCTCGCGAATGGCACGCCGTACTACTACAAGCTGGAAGACATCGAGACGACGGGGAAGACGGAATCTCACGGTCCGGTCTCGGCCGCGCCGGAGGCGAGCGCTTCTTCTATTGATGAAGAGCCCGGCTCGAGCGGTAGCGCTCCGGATGAAGACAGCAACACTTCGCTCATTACGTACGGCGACCCCTCGGCCAACTCGCTCCGGGAGCTGAAGCGGGGTCGTGGTGAGGTGGTTTTGGAGCTCGTGACGGAAGGCTTCTACGCACAGCCTCAAAAAGACGGCTCGGTGCGACTGGAAGTCCCCGGATTCGAATCGCTGGCCGAGGCGGCGGGTCCGCGAATGCCGGTGAAACGGACGTGGGTGGAAGCGGTTGCGGGGCGCAAGGTGAAGCTCGTGTCGATACGGCCGCGCGACGTGGAGTCTTTCACGAGCTTGCGTCCTTCGGATGCGGAGGTTTCCGAGATCGTGGCGGCTGCGGATGGCACGGTGCGTGCGGCTCGGCGCCCCAGCGATCTGAGACGAACAGCGAGGAAGGCTTTTCGCGGAGACGGGTTGAGCCCGTCGAGCGCGGCGCGCATCGTGAGCGTGGGCTTCCAGGGCGAAGCCAAAAAAGCCCTGGTGGAGCTCGCGCCGCTTCGTTGGGATGCGTCGAGGGGGCAACTCTTGCTCGCGCGCCGTTTGCTGATTCACTTGTCGTTGCGCGAGCGCGAGCCCACGGAGCGGGTTTTGGCAGGCGGCGTGCGGGGACGTCGTGACGCGAGCTCGCGCAACCATGATCAACGCAATGTGTTGGCACGTCTCGTGACCAAGGAGCGAGGCCTTCACAGCGTTCGTTACGAAGAGGTGATGCAAGCTCGTCGCGGCGTGGCGGCGAAGTCGTTGCGGCTGAGCCGTCAGGGGGAAACGGTCGCCTACCACCTGAGCCCGAACGGCAATCGCTTCAAGCCAGGTTCAGTGCTGTATTTCGTGAGCGAGGGCGCTCAGGCGAATCCTTTCGGCGACGATGCGGTGTACGAGCTCGAGCTAAGCCGTCACGCAGAAGCGATGGAGAGCGTCTCGGCAGCACCTTCGGGTGAGCCACAACCCGTCTACTGGCATCGGGCCGAGTGGGAACAGGACCGCTACTACCAGGCCGCGCTCGTCGACGCGCCGGACCTCTGGCTTTGGGATTTGCTGTTTGCGCCGGAGGTGAAAAGCTACCCCATCGAAGTGAGCGCTCTCGCACCGAGCGCGAGCGCTTCGAAGCTGAGTGTCTGGCTACAAGGGACGAGTGATTTTCCAGCCAATCCCGACCACCACGTGCGGGTGGTCGTGAACGGAACTCTGGTGGAGGAGCTGAGCTGGAACGGCAAGAAAGCACAGCGTCTCGACATCGAGCTTTCTCCTGGTCTTCTTCGTGAAGGAGACAACGTGCTCGAGCTCGACAACGTGGGAGACACCGAAGCGGCGTACTCCATGGTGATGCTCGACCGTTACGCGGTGGAGTATCCGCGCGTCGCGCGCGCGGAGGGTGGCCGGCTTCAAGGTCGATGGAGTGCATCCGGGACAGCCGAGCTATCAGGGTTCGTACCGGAAACGCACGTTTTGGATATGAGCGAAGCGCAGCCGCGCTGGTTGGTCGGCACCCAAGTTGGGGCCGATGGCCTGTTGCGCTTTCGCGCCGAATCCGGCGGGAGCTACCTCGCGGTGAGCCCGGACGCGGTCCATCATCCGGGGGTCACGAAGCCCAGGGCTAGCGCACTGAGGAACACGCGCAATCGCGCCGACTACCTCCTCATCGGCCCGCAGTCGTTCCTGGAAGCGGCGAGGCCCCTATTGGAGCTGAGACAGGCCGAGGGGCTCAAGGTCAAGGCCGTGTCGATCGAGGAAGTCTATTCCGAGTTCGGCTTCGGCGAGCCGACGCCCGAGGCGGTGAAAGAGTTTCTGAGCTACGCCTATCACAACTGGAGGCAACCCTCGCCTCGTTACGTGCTGCTTTTGGGCGATGCGAGCTATGACTTCAAGGACTACATGCTAACGGGAGTCGAAAACCACGTGCCGCCCCGAATGGTGAAGACGTCCTACCTGTGGACGGCGTCGGACCCCAGCTACGGTGCGGTGAACGGCGACGACCTGCTTCCCGATCTGGCGATCGGAAGACTACCCGCGGCGAACGTGGATGAAGCCCGACTCATGGTAGAGAAGATTGTTGCGTTCGAGACCGGCTCCGCGGGTGTGCGCGGTCGCGCCGTGCTCGTGGCGGACAATGCCGACAGCGCGGGGAACTTTT
>CAMYKY010000108.1 GCA_947259165.1 uncultured Acidobacteriota bacterium
CATAGATTTTCCGCTCGCTCGCTCGCAGATGGCCCTTCCTCGAGATCCAACTGCGGTAGCAACCCTGTCGCGTGACGAGAGGATGCGAATGGCGCAGGTTTTGTTCCAGATTCTGGACACCAAAGTGTGGCAGGAGAAGAGCGACGAGCTTCGCAAGAAGGTTCGAACCTACGGGCGCGGCTGGGGTGGATTTTTCGGAAGCCAGCAAGCTCTGCCGGATCTTGCAGATCCTCTGCGGGGCAAGAACGCTTTCAACAATTGGTTCTTTACGCTGGCAACTGGTTACGCTTTTTCGCTACGGAACAATCTGGACTATAGGCCCGCCAACGAGGCCAGCACCCGGGTGCACTGGCTCACCATCTATCCGGCATTCGAGTATCGATTCGGCATCAAGCAACCGGATCCGCAAAAGGCGTACGTCAAGTCGAACTGGTTCTGGAACTTCGGTCCGACGTTTCATTATTTTTTCGGAGAAGCGTTCGATAACTTCACACGTGTTTCTGCGCGAACTCGCGCCGGTTGGCGATACAAGGGGATCTACTTCGGAGGAGAGCTCGACTACTTCATCCCGGTAGTGCAGCATTCCGAGTTTGGTGCACTCCCGGATGGAGAACTCGCCCGCTTCAGCTATGGCGCTTTTATCGGCTTCGAGCTCCGGCGGAGCATCGGTCATAAGCGCAGTTCTGCGGGAAAGGATCGGTAGACCTGTTCACTGCACGGCTATCCGGCACAGAATCCTTTTTTTCGGCTCGCGTTCGCTAGCGCACCTCATCAATTGGTTCGAATGCCAGGTGCCGAATCGAATACCGACACGCGCCGCGGCCAACCATGCGCAACCCCGCCGCGTTGAAGTACAATTCGTCGGATCTGATGTCGATAAGCTTTGAAGCGTACTGGCCCTTACTTCTCCTGCCGGCGGTGGTCTATTTGTGGTGGGTTCGCCGGGGCACCGATACGTCGTTGTCTTCGAAGCACTTGAACGCCCTGACCGCCGTTCGCACGGCGGTGGTCGTCTTTCTGCTGCTGGCGCTGATGCGGCCGCTCCTCAATCGGCCCAGCAAGGAGATTTCGTCCGTTTTCCTCGTCGATGTCTCTCGGAGCATTTCGCCGGAGTTTCTCAATGCCGCGATCCAATGGAGCGGGGAGGCGGTGGAGACCGGGCAGCCTGCCCATGCTCGCTTCATCGGTTTTGGGGCACAGTCTGCTGTCGTCGAGCGCTCCGAGGAGCTAGGGTCGCTCGCCGTCTACGACGGCGCGTCCGTCGAGTCGGGGGCGAGCCGCACCGCGGGCGCGATCGACCAGAGTCGGACGAACATCGAGCGAGCGTCGCCGAGCTCCAGGTGCAAGGGGTTCGCGTTTTCACCGTTCCCGCGGCGGTTCGCGCCGAAGGGGACAGCTGGATCGAGTCGATCGAGATTCCGAAGAGCGTACGCGCCAAGGAGATGAACGAGGTCTCGGTGATCGTTTTCAGCCGAAGCGACAAAAGCGCGACGGTGACGCTCGAGACCTCGTCGGCACGTCTCGCGAGCCGCGAGCTCACGTTGTCGCCGGGTTTTACCCGCGTCGGCTTCGAGCTCCGGCTACCCGATGCCGGACTCGTGGATCTGCAGGCGCGGATCGCGACCGCTGAAGATCCTTTTCAAGTCAACGACGTTCGAATCGAGACGGTGTCCGTCGGTGCAGCGCCGAAGCTTCTCTACATCGAGGGCAATCCGGCGAGCGCCCGCTATCTGCGAAGCGCCCTCCAGTCCGAAGGATTGGACGTGACCGTGGGCTCTGCTGCGAATCTAGCAGGCACGGTCTGGAACTCGTACGACGCGGTCATTCTAAGCGATGTCTCCGTGAAGCATTTCGACGAGGCGACGATGCGCTCGCTCGAGCGCTACGTTCGCGACGAGGAGGGTGGCTTCATCTTCGCGGCGGGCGAGACGAGCTACGGTGAGGAAGGCTACTCCGGCACGATCGTCGAGAGGATTCTGCCTGTCGAGTTTCGCGTCGAGGAGAAATGGAAGGATTTATCGCTCATCATCGTGCTCGATAAATCCTACAGCATGTACGGCCGCAAGATTGCGCTTGCGAAGGAAGCGACCAAGGCGGCACTCGACCTCCTCGAGGAAACACATCGGTTCGGCGTGATCACCTTCGATTGGAATCCTTATACGACGATCCCACTCCAGCTCGCCGCCAAAAAGGATTTGATCAAAGACGGCATCAGTCGCATTCAAGCGAGCGCGCAAACCAATATCTATCCCGCGCTCGAACGTGCGTTCGAACAGCTCGACGAGAGCCCGTCCAAGGTCAAGCACATCATCCTGCTTTCGGACGGCAAGACTTACCCGGACGATTACGAAGAGCTGGTCCGCCGGATGACCGAGGAAGAGATCACGGTGTCGACCGTGGCGGTCGGCGAAGAGGCCGACCAGGAGCTTCTTGCCGACATCGCGGAATGGGGTGATGGGCGTAGCTACTTCATCGAAGACGCGGAGCGCGTACAGCAGATTTTCATCGAGGAGACACAGATCGCGCTCGAGGCGACTTTGATCGAAGAGTCGTTTGCTCCGCTGGTGAAGCGAGACATCGAAGCGTTTCGAGGCATCGACTTCGAGGATGCGCCCAATCTGAAAGGATACGTGAGCACGCTTGCCAGGGACACCGCTGAAGTCATTCTCGAAGCGCAGGATGAAGATCCGCTGCTTGCGCGATGGCACTACGGCATCGGTCGCTCCGTGATGTTCACTTCGGACGTGAAGAACCGCTGGGCGGCGGACTGGCTGCAGTGGGACGGCTACGGAAAGTTCTGGGCGCAAATAGTCCGCGAGACGCTGAGGCGTGAGCACGGGGCCGAAGTCGATTTCCGCGTGGTGAGAAAGGGCGACTCCGCGGATGTCGAGCTGCACATTATTGATGAGGAAGGACAGTTCCCGAAAGGGCTGAGCCCGGCTTTGGAGATTACCGACCCTGGAAGCTCTGTGCGCACGCAGCCAATGCGCCAGACCGCGCCGGGCGTTTACCATGCGTCGGTCCCGCTGTCGATCTCCTCCGAATCGCCATGGCGATTCGAGCTCTCCGGCGACGGGATACCGGAAGACGCGCTCGCCAAGGCTGGCTCCACTCGGACCGTGTTCTACCCCTACCCCGACGAATACCGGTTCTATCCCCCTGATCAGAAGAGGCTGGAAGCGATCGCGGCCGAGACCGGCGGGAAGTTCCGGCCCGAGGTTTCGGACATCTTCGCGGATCTCGGGGAGTCGGCGAGCGTGCCCACCGAGCTGTGGCCGCTACTTGCGGTGCTCGCTTTGCTATTCTATTTGGTGGACATTGCACTGAGGCGCGCGCCGTGGCTCTGGGAAATGCTTCAGGTGCGCATTGGCCCGAATCGAGAAGAACTCACAGATTGACCACGCCCCTTCCTCATCGACGCATCATCGGCCGGCTATCGAGTCCCCAACCGGGAGCGATGCTCGTGGCAGTCGGTGGAATCCATGGCAACGAGCCTGCCGGCGCGTTCGCGCTCGCCCGCGTGATCGAGCAGTTGGAATCCGGTCCGTCGCTCATGCGGGGAGACGTGCTCGCCCTCGCGGGGAATTTGGCCGCGCTCGCGGCGGGAAAGCGCTTTATCGACGAGGACTTGAACCGTCGTTTCGCGCGCAGACCCATCGACGAAGGCGTTGCCGAAGACGCGCAACGGCAAGAGCTTCTCAGCGCGCTGGACGATGCGTTCGCGAAGGCGCGCGGTCCGGTCATTCTACTCGACCTCCACACGACGTCTGGGGAGGGCGCGCCGTTCGGCGTGTTCGCGGACACGATGGTGAGCCGGAATTTCGCTCGTCGCTTTCCGGTGCCGCTCGTGCTCGGTCTCGAGGAGCAGCTCGTTGGCACCTTGGTCGACTTTGTCGGTCTCGAGGGCTACGTGGCGGTGGGCTTCGAGGGGGGACAGCACGACGACCCGAACTCGGTCGATAATCTCGAGACCATCGTATGGATGGCGCTCGCGGAGCTCGGACTCGTGACCCGTCCTGCCGACGCGGATCGACGCTCGCTCGAGCAGGTGGTTGCTGGAGCGCCGCGATTGTTGGAAGTCACCTACCGACACGAGGTCGCCGATGAGGACGACTTTTCTATGCTGCCGGGATTTCGTTCTTTCCAGCTGGTCGAGCGCGAGCAAGTCGTTGCCGAAGATGTCCGCGGGAGTGTCCGGGCGCCGAAGGACGGCTTTCTCTTGATGCCCCTCTATCAGAAGCAGGGAAACGACGGCTTCTTTCTGGTGCAAAAAGTCTGGGTGTTTTGGCTGTGGCTTTCGGCCGCTCTTCGCTACGCGCGCGCGGGCCGGATCGTGCATTGGCTTCCGGGTGTCGATCGTGTCGATGGAGACCAGCACCGGGTTTTGGTGCGTCGCCACGTCGCACGTTGGTACTCGCTCCAGTTTCTGCATTTGCTCGGCTTTCGACGTTTGGAGGAGAGTGGCGACGCGCTCTTGATGCAGCGACGCGCCCACGATTTGCCATGATCCCAGTCTTGCTAGCGCTTGCCCTGCAGTCGAGCGTGCCTTCGATCGTCTACGAGATCCGCTTTGAGAATGCCGACCATCACGAAGCCGAGGTGACCGCCGTTTTTTCGGACGTTCCTGGAGGAGCGCTCGAGCTTCGGATGAGTCGGAGCTCTCCGGGTCGCTACGCACTTCACGAGTTCGCAAAAAACGTCTACGACGTTCGCGTCACCGACGCTGCGGGCCGCGGCCTCTCCGTCTCCCGTACCGACGCGCACGGTTGGACCGTCGACAACCATCGCGGCCACGTCGAGGTCCGTTACAAAATTTTCGGCGACCGGGTCGACGGTACCTACCTCGCTATCGACAACACTCACGCTCACATGAACATGCCAGCGACGTTTCTCTGGGCGCGTGGTTTGGAAGATCGTCGGATTCAATTGCGTATCGTGCCCGCCAACAACCACTGGAAGGTTGCCACCCAGCTCGTGCCAACCGCTGACGAGTACGTCTTCGAAGCGCCGAACCTGTATTACTTTCTCGATAGTCCCACCGAGGTGAGTGATCACGAGCTGCACGAATGGAGGGCTGGCGAGTCGACGATTCGACTCGCACTGCACCATCAAGGCAGCGAGGCGCAGGGAGCCGCCTACGCGAAACTCGCCGCGGCCGTCGTGCGCGAAGAAGCCGCGATTTTCGGCGAGCTCCCACAGTTCGACTACGGTACCTACACCTTCATCGCCGACTACTTGCCCTATGCGAACAGTGACGGCATGGAGCACCGAAACTCGACGATCCTGTCGACGACGCGCTCGCTCGATCAGGCGGTCGCGAATCTCGGAACCGTTGCTCACGAGTTCTTCCACGCTTGGAACGTGGAGCGTCTCCGTCCACGCACGCTCGAGCCGTTTGATTTCGAACGGGCGAACATGTCCGGGGCTCTCTGGTTCGCCGAAGGGTTCACCAGCTACTACGACAGCTTGTCGATGAAACGCGCAGGAATTCTCAGCCTGCGTCGCTATGCGGAGGCGATCGCGGGCCCGCTCAACGCGACGCTCAACGCTCCCGGACTCGAGTTTTACTCTCCCGTGGGAATGAGTCGCCGTGCGCCCTTCGTCGACGCGGCGGTTTCTGTGGACCCGACGAATCAGTCGAATATTTTTGTTTCCTATTACCGATACGGCACCGTTGTTGCTTTGGGACTCGATTTGACCCTTCGAAGTCGGTTCCCTGGAAAGACACTCGACGATTTCATGCGAGCGGCGTGGCGGACGTACGGCAAGACGGAAACTCCGTACGTCCTGGCGGAGCTCGAGGGACTTCTCACCGAGGTGACTGGGGACGCGGAATTTTCTGAAAATTTCTTCGCGCGCTACATTCACGACAGCGAGCTTCCCGACTACACGGCACTTCTCGAATCCGCCGGTCTCGAGCTCAGGCTGGAAAACGACGGCAAGGCGGGCCTCGGGTTGCGCACTCGCGACGAGGACCACGGCCTCGTTGTGCGCTCGGTCGTGCGCGGTGGCCCGGCCTACAGGGCGGGTCTGGACCGCGGGGACGTCGTGCGGGAGCTCGGGGGAAAGCCGATCGACAGCGGTCGCCGACTGTCGGAAGTCGTTGCGTCGTTCGAGCCGGGAGAGCGAACCGAAATCGTCTTCGTCAAGAGGGAAGATTGGCGGCGCACCGACATCGTTTTTGAACAGGATCCTACACTCGAGGTGGTGACGTTCGAAAGCACCGGACGAGAGGTCACTCCGGAGATCGTGGCGTTTCGCGAAGCTTGGCTATCGAGCGCAATCGATCATGGCCTCGAAAAGCACTGCCACGAATGCGGCCGTAGTTTCGCGTTCGAGAACGAGTACTGCCGCTATGACGGCAGAAAACTCGACTTGGTTCCGAAGCCGTAGCTGTGTCCCGTAGTCGTTGCGTCTTGGCGACTTGGCGGCTTTGCGTTAGATTGTTTTCCGACTATGTTTCATCCTGACGGGCCAACGCTTTGGGAGCTGGCTCGTCAGGCGTTGTCCTCGACCGAACACGGCTACGATTGCCTCGCGCCGAAGTTCGACCTCACGCCGTTTCGAACCCCGGATGAGATTTTGAATTGGGCCCGTGCCTACATCCACGAGCACTTGGAGCCGGGCCGTCTTCTGGATCTCTGCTCCGGCACGGGTGCGGTACTCGAAGCTCTGGACTACGAGCATGCAACTGGGCTCGATACCAGCCGCGGCATGATTGACGTCGCGCGCCAGAGAGCTCGTTCCGCCACGTACGTTCGAGCCGACGTGCTGCGTCCGCCCTTCGACGCTGCTTTCGACCTGGTGACCTGTTTCAGCGCGCTCGGGCACATTCTACCGGTTGACGAGGGCCGCTTCGTCCGCGCCGTCAAAATCTGTCTGCGTCCTGGCGGGCACTTCGTATTCGTCACCAGCCGGATGCCGCCGCTGGTGTCGTCTGCTTACTGGCTCTCCCGTGGGTTCAACGCGGTGATGCACGTGAGAAATGCCGTCTGGTCGCCGCCGTTCGTCATGTATTACCTGACCTTCCTGCTCCCTGACGCGACACAATTCCTCGAAAACGCCGGATTCGAGGTACGGGTCGTCGATGAACGCGATCGCCTGGTGCTCGTCGACGCGACCGCCTATGGGACTTCATAGCCCGGCGGGTACCACCGGCCGGGCGGCTCCCAACGGCCTTCGTCGTTTTGCACCGTCAGCACTCGCACGCCTTCCTTCGTTACGGCGAGGGTGTGCTCGTACTGCGCGGAGAGTTTTCCATCGATTGTGACCGCGGTCCAGCCGTCGTCGAGAATCTCCATTTCCCATGCGCCTTCGTTGATCATGGGCTCGATTGTGAACACGAGCCCCGGGCTCAGGCGTTTACCGCGTCCGGGCTCTCCGAAGTGCGCGACCTGCGGCGCTTCATGGAAGCCGCGTCCGGTGCCGTGCCCGACGAAATCACGCACGACCGAATAGCCCAGCGGCTCGACGTGAGATTGGATGGCGTGGCCGATGTCGCCTAGGCGATTGCCGGGCTTGACGGCTTCGACGGCAAGACGCTGCGCCTCCAGGGTCGCCTCGAGCAGTTTCATCGCGCTTTCGCTAACCTCTCCGACAGGGATGGTGGTGGCATTGTCACCGTGGAAGCCTTCGACGAGGAGGGTGACGTCGATGCCGACGATGTCGCCCTCTTTCAATACTTGCTTCGAGCTCGGAATCCCGTGACAGATGACTTCGTTAACCGCTGTGCAGATACTTCTGGGAAAACCGCGATAGTGGAGGGGTGCGGCGACGACGTCGTGCTTTTTGGCGAAGTCGACTTGGAGGTCGTCGATTTCTTGCGTCGTCATCCCAGGTTGGACCTGTTTAACGATCCACTCGAGGCACTCCGCCGCAAGACGGCCCGCCTGGACCATCGTTTCGATCTCCGCCTGGCTCTTGATAAAAACCCGACCGCTGGATTCGTAGAAGTTGGATCCGTCTTCGTCCCTCATAGCGGCATTCGGCCTTCGGCGTTCGGCCTTCGGTGACTGTTTGAGTTGGCTTCGTTCACGGATTTGCCTATTTTAACGCTCGCGGCTTCGGGTTACAGCAGTTTCTTCGAGTAGGGGCCCAGGATTGCTTTGGCTTGGTCGGTTGTGGGGGTGCTCGAGGATAGGTAAAAGGCGATTCCCAGGGCGGTCCAGACGAGCACGATTAGCCATTCTTGGGGCCAGATTAATGCGGAGGGGCTTCCGGGGAGATATAGCAGGATGAACAGGACGGTCGTGACTAGGGCTAGTGAGCCCACCAGTTTCGGCGCCGGAGTTTTGTAGGGACGCTCGAGCTCGGGGTGTTGTTTTCGTAACCTCAAGAATGACAGGGTTACCAGGAAGTAGCCAAGCACGGTCGCGAGGCCACCGGCGTCGACGAGCCAGACGAGTACCTGGCGTCCGAAAAACGGCGCGAGCGATGAAATCGCAGTGAGAAGCACGATGACGGCGACCGGAGACTCGTAGCGGGGGTGGAGCTTGGCAAATACGGGCGGGAGCATGCCGCCACGAGCCATGGCGAACAAGAGTCGCGAGGCGCCGATGAAAAAAGCGTTCCAGCTCGTGAGGATCCCAAGCACGCCTCCGAAGATGAGTACGCGTCCTCCCCAAGGGCTGTTGTAGACGGCAGTCATCGCGTCGGCGGTCACTAGCGTGGAGCTCTCCCGGGCCGTGGCGTCGAGGTTGAGCCCCACGGTCCACTGCACCAGGACGTACCAGCTCATCGCCATCGCGATCGAGATCCAAATCAACTTTCCGACCGCGCGGAACGGTATCTTGATCTCTTCTGCCACTTGAGGGATGACGTCGAACCCCAGAAAAAGAAACGGTGTCATGATCACAACGCGAAAGAAACCCTCGAGGCTGACGAATCGAGGCGCCAGATTCACAGTGTCGCCGCGAAGGTTGCCCGGAATGAAAAACGCGAGTCCGACGAGAAAAAGAGTGGTCGCCGCCGCGCCCTGCAAAAACGACGACATGCGAATACCGAAATAGTTGACGATCCCAATAACGAGCGCGCCGGCGATCCCGACGAGGACCCACGGCAGGTGAATGTCCCATCCGGCCACCGTGTAGAGGTATCCCACGTTCAAGCCTGTCGCGACGTACCCGATGACGGTCGGCAGGGAGACAACCTCAAAGGCGACAACCGTCATGTAGGCGAGCACGAGGGACCATCCGCAGATGAACGATGCTCTCGGGCCGATGCCGGCAAAGGTGAACACGATTTCCCCGCCCGCGCGCGAGAGCGCTGCCGTGAGCTCGGCGTAAGTCAGACCGACGAGCAACACCATGACCGCGCCAAGCACGAACGCGAGTGCCGAACCCACGGTTCCCGCGCGTGTCGTCATTTCGCCGGAGAGAACGACCCAGCCCCAACCAATCATCGCGCCGAAAGCGAGGGCGAGCACGTCGTGCCGACCGAGAATTTTCGTCAGCGCCGGCGGGGTCTCGGTGCTCATCTTTGGCCAGTGTATCATCGCGCCGTAGTGTCGATTCCGCGGGATATCTCCGTGCCTCTGCACTACTAATGTCGAAAAGCTTGCTATCAAAAGAACAAGAACTCAACGCGAAGGCGCAAAGACGCGAGGCGCAAAGTGAGCGCCTCCGGCGCGGACGTTCCTTTGGCAGGTGTCAAATCAATGTCTGCGGCGGCAATGACTGTCATGCAACCTCGACGAGCTTTGCGTCTCTGCGCCTTTGCGTTGAGAGTCTTGGTTGCAGCTCTGCTGCTCTGTGCCTCCGGGGTGAAACGGCGTCGCTGCGGTTGTCGACCCTGTATACTGTCGCCACCTTCAGGTACCGAAAGGAGCTCTCATGCCTCTGAACCGCCGTGAATTCCTCTCCGGGACCGCCGGATTGCTCGCAAGCGCACCTTCCGTCGTCTCGAGTCGCACCCGTCCCGCAGCCCTCCCGGACTTTGCGACCATCCGCAGCGACTTCCCGTGGATCGAGAACCAAACCTACATCAACAACGCCGGGGTGCACCCGCTGAGCGCTCCCGCGGCCCGGGTGGTTGAAAAGCACCTGACATACAAGGTCCACGGTCCGGGACCGGATCGCTTGTTCATCGGGGAGCCGGAGATCGAAGAGCTCAAAGAGCTCTACGGTCGACTCATCAACGCGAAGGCGACGGAGGTCGCGCTCGTTCAGAGCACGCTGGCGGGCGAGAACGTTGTGGCTGCCGGTCTCGGGCTTCACCGTGGCGGTGGCAACATCGTCACCGACGAGTTTCACTATCATGGCGGCGCCTACATCTACCGGGAGCTCGAAGCCGCGGGACTCGAGGTGCGCATCGTCAAACAGCGTGATTGGCGTACCCATATGCGTGATTTCGAGGAGATGGTGGACAAGAACACACGCCTCATCGCCATCACCCTTGTGTCCAACATCAACGGCTTCGTCGCCGATTCGAAGGCGCTCAGCGAGCTCGCGCACGCGAATGGCGCGTATGTGTACGCTGATGTGATCCAGGCGGCGGGGTGCATCCCCGTCGACGTGCGCGCCCTCGGAATCGATTTTTGTTGTGCTGGCGGCTACAAGTGGCTCATGGGTCTCGAAGGACTCGGCTTTCTCTACGTCAAGGAGGAGTTGCAGGACGAGGTCCTTCGTCCGACGCAGTACGGAGACCGACAGTACGACAACATCCAGTACCACAACTTCCCCGGAAGCCCGGCCGGTGACGCCGACGTCACGTGGGAGCCAAAGCCCGGAGCTGCCCGCTACGAGATCGGCACCGTCCCCCATGTGGTCGTCGCGAGCCAGTTGCAATCGCTCCAATATATTTTGGATATCGGTGTCGACCGAATCCAGGCCCACGCGACGCCGATGGTGGAGCGTCTGCTCCGCGAGATGCCGCGGCTGGGGTATCCGACGATCACGCCGGCGGGAACCGGTTCGCCACTGGCCGCCTTTCAAGCGTCAGATCCCGACGCGCTGCTGTCAAAACTGAAGCGCGCGAACGTCGACGTCAAGGTGAAGTGGTACCAGACACGGGTGTCGCCGGGGGCCTACAACAACGACGATGACATCGACGCTTTGTTGAATGCGTTGAGCTAGCGTTTTTGTTCGTTGCTTCGACATCGAGTTTCTTGGCGGTGGGCTGGGTGTTAGATTCTCCGACACCTGGACCGAGGTTTAGGGCGAGTGCTGCCGGGACCGGATGGAGAGGATCGTCAGAAAGAGATCCGCCGCATCACGAAGCGTGGCAGATTCCGAATCGCCAGCATCACGTAGCGCCAGATTCCGGGCGTGTAGACGACGGGTGTACCGCGCTCGATCCCTTTTAGAATGTCTTGGGCGACGCCCTCGGGCTCGCCCGCGAATGGGGGAGGAGCCATGCCGGCGGTCATACCGGTTTTAACGAAACCCGGCTTCACACAGACGGTCTTGAGGCCCGCGGCGCGGAATTTATGATCCAGTCCTTCGAGGTAGGCGGAGAGGCCCGCTTTGCTGGCACCATAAATAATGACGGGTTTTCGTCCGCGCTCGCCCGCGACCGACGAGACTACGCAGAGAGTGCCCCCGCCGGCGCGCAAGAGCCGTTTTCGCGCCTCCTCGCAGAACACGACCGTGTTGGCAAAATTCACCGTCACTAGATCGCGAGTGAGCGCGATGTTCGATTCGAGCTCTTCCTGAGTCGCGAACAAAGCCGCGGTGACGATCACCGTGTCGAGCCCACCGAGCTTGTCGGACGCGGCGGCGAGCGCGTCAGCGAAACCATCCGGGTGATGCAAATCGCATGCGGCGATGGGCACGCTCCGAGGCTCACCTGCTCGGACCTGCATGTCTTGGGCGGACGCCTCGAGCTCCGCGAGATTCCGGCCCAGCAGGCAAAGAGAATGCCCACGCTCCGATAGAAGCCGCCCCAGAGCGCGGCCGATGCCTTTAGTGCCGCCGAGAAGTGCGACTTTCAACTCGGGTCTCCGAAGACGCGAACCGATTGCGCGCTCCGAATCTTCAAGTCAGGGTCCCAGCTCTGGCGAACCGCCTTCCACGCATCGAGGCGCGGCTCCATGGCTTCGAAATGTTCGGCCCGAGTGAACGCGTCTTTGGCGAGGTAGATGCGCCCGCCATCCGCGACAACGGCTTCGTTCAAGTGGTCAACGATCCCCTGAGTGTTCTCATCGACGGCGAGGTCCAAAGCGATGGAGATTCCTGGGAGAGGAAACGACAGCAAGCCTTGGCCTTGCTCGGCGCAGTCCTTGATGACGCACAGAAACGCCGCGGCACGATGTTTTCTGAGAAGCTCGAGAAAAGCTCGAGCGCCACCCGCATTGGGGAGCACGCATTGATACTGAATGAATCCGCGGTGCCCGTAGATGCGATTCCAGTGGAGCAATTTGTCGAGGGGGTAGAAGAAGGCCTCGGGATTGATGAGACCCTTGACGTTGCCTCGCGCGTGGTAAGTGAGCGCGTTGAACACCCGCATGGACCATCGGTTGAGCACCCAATTGGGTAGTTCGAACGGAACCGAGATTTGACCGAGCGGCTTGGGAGTGCTGGCGGGAGCTTCGTCTTTCGCCGCCCATCGGCCGCGATTGAGAATGGCGCGGCCGCCGCCCAGGCAATCGAGCCACCCCACGGTAAAAGGCCAATCGGCGGCCGAGTCTTTCAACGCTGCGACGAGCGCGTCGACGTCGGGTAGGCGAAGACGCTCTTCGAAAATCCAAGGTGACGGGATCGGGTGCATCTTGAACTCGACTTCGAGAATGTGCCCGGTGAGTCCCATGCCTCCTACCGTGGCCCAGAACAGCTCAGCCTCACTCGAAGGCGAGCACTCGACGATGCGGCCATCGGCGACACGGAGAACGAGCGATTTCACGTGCGCTCCAAACGTCCCATCGACATGATGGTTCTTACCGTGCACGTCGGCTGCGACCATTCCGCCCATTGTGACGAACTGCGTCCCGGGCGTGACGGGGGGGAACCAACATCGAGGCAAGAAGATGCGGTTCAGCTCTCGTAGGGATAGGCCTGCCTCGGCTCGAAGCACGCCCGTCGATTCGTCGAAGGCGAGGATGCGCTCCGCCATTGTCGTGGTGGCGACTTCGAGGTGGCCTGGCGGCGGGAGTGCGGAGTCACCGTAGGAGCGGCCCAGTCCGCGAGACAGCACGGCGTTTCGACTCAGGGCGCGCAAGTCCTCCGAGAAGATCTCCTTGCCTGGGCGCGGGAGGCGTCCCCAACCCGAGAGCATTGGCGTTTTTCGAGCCATTTCCATATTCGATGGGTAGTTTAGTGCAGGAATCGGTAGACGGCCTACGGCTTTTCGCCGTGAGCGTTGCTTCGAAGGAGCCCGGACGATATCTCATTTCCCTCGAAGGAGTCCTATGCGGTCGATGCAGCATCCAGCCTTCAGGGATCTTGCCTTCTGCAGTATCGGGCTGTTAGGCTCCTCGGTTGTGGGTTGAGGGTATTTGCGGTTTTCGTAATTCGTAACCATGACGGAGAGGGTAGAGACTTTGGGGTGGGCGGACAACTCGCGGATCAACAAGGTCGTCGCCCTGCTCGAGGCCGGGAGTCCGGTGTTCGGGGTCTTTTCGGGGCCCAAGTCGCCGGAGGGCGCGATGGCGGTGGCGGAGGGCGGCCCAGATTTCGTGTTCTACTGTATGGAAACGGGACCGTTTGATGTCCCGGGCATGCAGGTCTACATGCAGTTCATGCTCGACCGAGCCGCTCTCGCGGCGAGTGGGTTCAACGAGCAGCCGATCCTGACACGCATCCCGCCCATCCGCGATGGGCGGGTCGCGGCGCGAGAGCGCACGGCGGGCGTTCTCGACGCGGGTGTCTACGGTGTCGTGTTCCCGCAGGTCGAGACGTCCGACGATGCGGCGTGGGCGGTGGGCTCGATGCGCTATCCTCCCAATGGCGTGCGCGCACGTGCACCCGGCACTGCCGGCCGGTATTGGGGCGTTTCTACGGATGCATACGAGCGTTGTGCTGGCCTTTGGCCAAGCGAAGCAAATGGCGAGCTGCTGAGCTTGATTCTGATCGAGAACCGGCTCGGGGTCCTCAACGTCGAAGAGATCGTCTCGACGGAAGGCGTTAGTATAGTGTTGCTGGGCCCTGCGGATCTCCGTCGCGCCTTCGATGGCGACGTGGCTGCCGTGGAGCGAGCCATCCAAGAGGTGTTAGCCGCGTGTGAGCGAGTCGATGTTCCGTGTGGGATCACTGCGGGGCGGGACGACATCGAACAACGGCTCAACGAAGGGTTTCGGATCTTGATCGCGACCGCGCCCGAGGCTATTGCCGCAGGGCGACGGGCGCTAGAGAGTCAATAGGAGAGATTCCATGGCAACGTCACAAATGCAGTCGAAGGCCGAGCTTCTCGCTCGCGATCAGGCGCACCTGATCCATCCCTTGCACAACCCGTCGCAACACGGCTCCGGGCACGTTTGGGTGCGTGGTGAGGGCGCTCGCATCTACGACGTCGATGGCAAGGAGTATCTCGACGGCTTGTCCGGTCTTTGGAACGTTTTTGTGGGTCACGGCAGGAAAGAGCTGGCGCGAGCGGCAGCCGAGCAAATGGAGACCCTCGGCTACTGCTCGGGGTATACGGGGAGCACCAACGCTCATGCGATCGCGCTCGCGGAGCGTCTTTCCGACTGGGTCTATCCGAAAATCAATCATTTCTTTTTCACCTCCGGAGGTGGGGAGTCGAGTGACAGCAGCTTCAAGACCGCGCGTTATTACTGGAAGCTCAAGGGAAAGCCGGACAAGACCAAAGTCATCTCGAGGGTGTGGGGCTATCACGGCGTGACGCTCGCGGCGATGAGTGCTACCGGGATCTCGTCTTACTGGCCGATGTTCGAGCCACGGGTCCCGGGATTCGTGCACATCCCTTCGCCCTATCCGTACCGCTACCGAGCGCCCGAGGGGGTGAGCCCAGGCGTCGCGGCTGCAAACGAGCTCGAGAAGGCGATCCTTGCGGAGGGACCCGACACGGTTGCGATGTTTCTTGCCGAACCGGTCCAAGGCGCCGGTGGAGTCATCGTGCCGCAGGACGACTACTTCGTCCGCGTGCGGGAGATTTGCGACCAGTACGACGTGTTGCTGGTTGCCGACGAGGTCATCACCGGTTTCGGTCGCACGGGGAAAAAGTTCGGCCTCGAACACTGGGGTGTTGAGCCCGACATCATGCAATTCGCCAAAGGTGTGACCTCCGGCTACTTCCCATTTGGCGGCATCGGGATCAGCGACGAGATCGCGGAGGCGCTCAACCAAAGCGATCCTGTCTGGATGCACGCCTACACCTACAGCTCCCACCCGGTGGGGTGCCGCGTGGCGTCCGCCAATCTGGATATCATCGAAAGCGAAGACCTGGTCGCGCAGGCACGCGACAAAGGCAACCGGCTCCGAGAAGGTCTCCATGAGTCGCTGTCCCGGCATTCTCACGTGGGTGAGGTCCGAGGTTTGGGGTTGATGTGCGCCGTCGAGATCGTTGCCGACAAGGCGACGAAGCAAGAGTTTCCCGCAGCCGAGAAAACGGGAGCTCGCATCCACAGCGAGACGGACAAACGCGGTCTTTTTTCGAGGGTACGTGGGGATGTTTATGTTCTCGCGCCGCCGGTTGTCATCACCGAGGCCGAGATCGACCGCACCATCGAAGTTCTTTCTGAAGCCGTGACCGCGGTGCTGGGGTGAGAATGCGCTCCACCCCCCTATTGTGGTAATGTGAATTACCAAACAGAATAGGGAGCACGGAACCTATGGAACCCATGCGCAAGGAAGAGCTCGAGCGTCAGGACACAGAACTCGATGGTACCCGTCGCATCTTGAAGGACATCGCTGAGGACGCACGCGTGTTGAAAAACAGATACTTGGACGACACGATTGTGCCCGAGGGCGGCGAGTAGTCGCTGCTCCGGTCGGAGCATTTCAGTGCTGTTCGGTCGCCTGATGGGCCAGGAGACCGAGTACGCCATACGTTTTTCTCCCAAGCTCAGCCATCCTGGTAACGACCGTATTTACGGCCTTCTGACCCAAGCCATTGGAAACCAGGTGCGCACCGCGCCCGGCTTCTACCCCGGACGCCCC
>CAMYKY010000109.1 GCA_947259165.1 uncultured Acidobacteriota bacterium
GCCACCCGAGGCTCAACGCAAGTGCAAGTGCTCGTAACCCGATGTTTCGGGAACGGGAACGGGAACGGGAACGGGAACGGGTCCCCCCCCCCGGGGCGGCGGGGCAGGGAAACAGGTCAGCCCAAGAACTTCAGGAAGAAATACACAGCGACCCCAGTCACCGAGACATACAGCCAAACCGGAAACGTGTATCGGGCGAGTTTCTTGTGGCGCTCGAACTGCTCGGTGGCAGCAAAAAAAAGCGTCGTCAGCACTAACGGCAGCGCAACCATCGACATTACGATGTGACTGATGAGAACGAAAAAATAGATCGGGCGGACGAGCCCATGGCCACCAAATCGGGTATCACCGTGAAAGTGGTGGTAGACGATGTAGCTAACGAGGAACGTGCCCGCGACGCCGACGGCGGCGGTCATGAGTTTTCGGTGTCGCTCGCGGCGGCCGCTCCGGATAGCGACAAACCCGGCGATGAGAACAACGGCGCTCGTGAAATTGAGAGCGGCGTTGAACGTTGGAAGCGAGTTCGTCCATCCCGGCGCAGCGGCGGCCTCAGAGCGAAAATACAAAAGCCAAAAAAGAAAGCCGAGAACACCTGCGCTGACAACGCCGATGATGGCGAAGGCTCGTTTCTCCCGCGTCAGCTCGAACCCTCCTCGGAGTCCAGGCGCGCGACGTCGGCCTCAGCGGCGATGTAGCCAAACGCGGACCAGTACTTTCCTTGAAGAACCTTGTCGAGAATCTCTCTGGCTTTATCCTCCTCACCATTCACGAAATACCAGTTCGCAACACCGTAGCCCTGCGTCGCGAGATCGAGCTCGTCCGCGTTCGGGTCTAGCAGCTCTTCGGGGTCGACGAGGCCTTTGTACATCAAAAGCCGCTTGTGGTACGCGAAGTTCTCGATGACATCCATCTCCTCCTGGATCTCTTCCAGGACTCGGGCCGCATCCTCGTCGCGGCCGAGGCGTCGATACGTCATGTATTGCCAGTCCGCCGTGGCGACGAGCATGTCGTCGTTCACGCGCGAGAGCTCCATGCACGTCTCCCATGCGCTAGCGGCTTTGTCGAAGTCACCTTGGAGGTAGTACGCGAGCGCGAGGTGGTACCAGATATTGGAGTGCGACGTGCTACGGGGAATCCCCTGCGCGTTCGGGGCACCGTCGACCTCGACCTCGTCGGGGACGCCTTCGATGAGCTCCGCCGCTTTCTCGAGATCCGCGGCCGCTAGATCGAACTCGCGCACCGAGATGTAGCGGTGGCCCCGATGCCGATAGAGCCTGAAGTTGTCGGGATGTAGCTCGATGCCCTTCGTGAAAACGTCGATCGCATCGTGGTAGCGCCACATGTAACCGAGGCGGCGTCCGAGCCAAATGATGTTCTCTGCGTCCTGAGAGTCCGCGTCGTAGTTCGCCTGCGCGTCGGCAAGATTCGCCCCGAGCTCCGCTTTCCGCTCCTCGCTCAACTCCATCGGGTAGAGAGGCTTGCCGAAAAGCGATGTGGCCTCGGCCGTCGGAGGCTCCGCTGCATCTTCCGCGGGCTCGTCTTCCGAAACGTTGGCAGGCGGGGCGCCGCAACCGAGCAAGACGGCCAACACACTCATTCCAAGAATCGTTCTGTACATTTTCGATCTCCTCAAATCTGCCACCTCGGCCGTGACCCTAACCGCAAACCGTGTCGACTTTCAAGGCCAGCTACGGGACCGCGGTGTAGTGGCCATGAATGCACAGCCATCTGCCTTCTTCTTTGACGAAGATCCGCGTGGACTTGCCCCGGCTCGAGAACCGCTCGCCACCACTCATGCCGTAATCGGTCCAGTAGTAGGTGATCCATGCCACGTCACCCTTCACGGTCACCTCGGGTTGGTGCATTTGGGTGTGCACCCCGGAAGCCCGGCTCAAATAGTCGGCGTAGCTCGCGACTTCGAGGTCTTTCCCCTTCGCGATATAGGTATCGAACTCACCGAACGCGGTGAAGTCGGGATGAATGTAGCTCGCGTATCGGTCGACATCGCCCTGCTCAACCGCGTCCCACATCGCGATGAGAGTTTGCTCGATCGCTTCTTCGTCGGACGTGCTCTGAGCCGCACGCGTAGGAGCAGCCCACGACGAAATCACGAGCGTGCCAATCAATAGTACTTTCATGAAGTCCTCCGTGTGTTGGTTAGCTCAAACGTAATAGATCCGAACCCGAAAAGATGGGACCGACGTCGATCCCGATGCGCCGGTAGACGGCGTTCGGTACGCCGATATCCGCGAGATAGAGGTGGCCGGTGAACTCCTCGGCGCCCAAAACCGCGAGACCAGCCTTGGGGAGCGCCAACGTCATCGTCGCCATCGCTTTGATGCACTGGCCCGGGGTTTCGCCAGTGGTCGCGTCCATACCCGTCGGGACGTCGAGAGCCAGCACCGGTGCGGGATGCGCCGTGGCCCACCGGATCGTTTCCGCGACGACGCGGCTCGGACGACCGCGGAGGCTGTAGCCCACCATCCCATCCAGGATCACGTCGGTCGCGTCGTCGAGAGCCTCTTGTTCAGCATTCTTTGTTCTGAGCTTCAGCTTGCGCACGATGGCGAGTTGATGCGCGGGGACTCCGCCATAGCCGTCGTCGGGGCGCATGAGGACAACTTCGACCTCGGCTCCCCAACTAGCCAGACACCTCGCCGCAACCAGAGCACCGCCGCCGTTGCCGCCGACTCCCGCGAGAACCGTCACCGGTTTGCCGCGAGCATCCCCCGCGAGGAAACGGTCTCGGGTCAGCCGCGCGAGATGCCGACCGGCGTTTTCCATCATCTGGAGAAGCTCGATCCCGAACTCCTCCACCATCGAACGGTCGACATCGACCATCTGCTCTCGGGTGAGCGTCGGGATCGTCTTGCGCCAGTTATCGAGCACGGGGCACCATTGTACGCTGCCGGGAATGATGAACGAGTGCGACGAGAGCGACCAGGCTCCATGTCCCCTCGAGAACAACGAATGGATAGAACCCGATCAGGTAAGACGCGTAGCACGAGAGCCCTGCGCCGAGAACGTTCATGACTTGATAGATGGCAGCGGTAGGTCGAAGGCGACCGAACAAGTTCAGAAAGAAAGCCACGAGCAGCACGAACACGCCAATCGAACCGACCATCTCGGGATAGGTGACACTTGAGTCCATCCGGAAACGTAAAAGAATCTCGACTATGATCGCAACCATGCGCCTGTCGAAAATGATCCACGCCGTAGACCTCCACGCATGCGGGGAGCCAGGTCGCGTCATCGTCGGTGGCGTCCTCGACGTTCCCGGCGCCACGATGTTCGAGAAAAAGACCCACCTCGCGACCCACGCGGACGACCTGAGAAAACGAATGTTGCGCGAGCCGCGCGGCTACCCGGCGGCGAATTGCAATCTCATTCTGCCTCCGACTCGACCCGAGGCCGACGCCGGCTTCGTCATCATGGAACAAGTCGAGTACCCACCCATGTCGGGAACGAACACGATCTGCGTTACCACAGCTCTGCTCGAAACCGGGATGGTTCCATCAGAGGAGCCCATCACCAAGCTCGTCCTGGAATCGCCCGCCGGTCTCATCACCGTGGTCGCCGAAGTCGCCAACGGAAAGGTCAAAAGTGTGACCTTCGAGAACGTGCCCGCGTTCGCGGTGCACATCGACCGCGAGATCGAGGTCCCGGAGCTCGGCACCGTGCGAGTCGACGTCGCCTATGGCGGGATGTTCTATGTGATTGCCGACGCCGACCCGTTCGGGCTGCGCCTCACCGCCGACGAAGGTGGCAAGATCGCTCGCATCGGCGAGATGATCAAAAAAACCGCGCAAGAGCAACTCGAGGTCGTGCATCCAGACAACCACGACATCGCCGGGATCACGATTGCGCAACTATCCGCTCCACCGCTCGATCCCAATGCGAGCCGAAAAAATGCGGTCATCGTCTCGACGGGAACACTCGACTGGAACCGCCCGGAAACGTGGACCGGCGCACTAGACCGATCCCCTTGCGGCACCGGAACGTGCGCAAAGATGGCCGTGCTCCATCGCAAAGGAGAGCTCGCGCTGCACGAAGAGTTTCGCCACGAAGGTCCGTTGGGAACGATTTTCACGGGCAAGCTCGTCGGAGAGACGAAAGTCGGCGACTACCCTGCAGTCGTCCCGACATTGACCGGAACCGCATGGATCACCGGTTTCGCTCAGTACGTCGTCGATCCGGACGACCCCTTCCCCGACGGCTACACCGTCGGGGATATTTGGGGCGCGGTTCAGGGTTAGATCGGTATACGGTATTCGGTATTCGGCATACGGAAAGATGGGGCCCCCTCACCCGTCTCGCTTCGCGAGCCGACCTCTCCCCCAAGAGGGGGAGAGGTTATTGATCTTGATTAACCTCTCCCCCTCTGGGGGAGCGGTTGGAAAACCTCACTTTAGTTGAAGGTTACGGAGTGGGCGTGGGCGGAGTTGTTCGACGACGTTTTTTGAACGCGCGTGCCCGCGGCGATCTGACCGATCTCGTCAGCGGTTAGATCGACGGCGTGTGGGTGATTCGCGCTTCCGGAGATGTCAATGCTCACTCCGGCGCCTGCCGTGAGTTGCGCGGCGGTGACCACAGCAGTGTGTCCGTGATTGGATCCGACGACACCGGTGGCGTTTTGCGCAGCCGGAGGTGTCGGAGTCGGAGTCGGTGTCGGCGCCGGAGTTGGCGACGGCGTCACCGGAGTGGTGGGACTGTCACTGTCTCCACACCCCGCCAAAGTGATGGTGACGCCGCTCAACATGGCAAGCACAGATTGTGCGGTAAACTCGCGTCGGGTCCATTGATTCTTGGAAATCTTCTTCATATAGCCTCTTGCTCCTTCTGCTCCCTCGTGCTCGAACAAGCACGAGGGATCTCTCTGCAATCCTCGTGCCGACCAAAAAGGTTTGTTTTTGCCCAACTTTGTGAGAGAAGTGCGTATGCACGTTTACGCACCGCGTAAGCGTTTACGGCTTCCGCACGAAGCGTGTGGCGCTGTGCCGACGGTTACTCGTCGGATATCTGGATGATTGGATAATCAGGGAGACCGCCATGGGCCAGAAATTGAAAATGCTTAGCTGGATTCTTCTCGCGCTGGTCGGAGCGCTCACGCTGTTCAGCGCGCTGGCGTCGGTGAGTGTCGCCTACTTCCAAGCAGATGATCCGATGGGTGGCGTCATGCCGCTGTCCGAGCTCGCGGGAGACCGCGCTGACGTCGCCACCGTTATCCGCGCGCGACGCGGGACGGCCGCAGCGTTTGGTGCCGGCTATGGGTTGCTGTTTCTGATCATCACGCTCGTGCCATATCGAAGGGGCGACGTGTGGGCATGGTGGACTCTTCTGATCGCCACCGTCGTCGTTAGCGGGATGATTTTGTTGCGCAACCCGATGCTGGGAACGAATCTCGGGTTGGGTGCAGCGAACATTCCTCTCGCCGTATGCATCGTCGCGTTGCTTCTCGACGTCTCTCGGCTCAAGCGGAGTTGAGCGGCCCGCGTTTCGACGTTTGATCGGAGAGCGCGTCATTGAGATGCTAATGATGTGAGCACAAAAATCGACGACCGCTTCATCGGAAAAACCTACAGCGACTTTCTCTTCCGCCCCCAGCAGGGCGTCGTTGCGACCCGCGCTGCGATTTCGCTCGGGTGCAAACTGACACAATCCTTGCCGCTCGGCTTGCCCGTGGTCTCGTCGAACATGGACAGCGTCACCGAAGCCGAGATGGCAAAAGCTCTCGCCTTGGAAGGCGGTATCGGGATCATCCACCGGGCTCTTCCCATCGATCGGCAAGCCGAGATGGTCCGAATCGTGAAACGCAGCCACAGCGCGGTGATCGAAAGCCCACACCGCATCGCCCGCGGTACGACGCTCGGGGCCGCGAAAGCAGTCGCGAGACGGCATCAGATCACCGCCCTGCTCGTCGAAGAAGCGCCCGGAAGCGGCGTTTTGGCAGGTCTGCTGACGAATCGCGACATTCCCCGAGCCTCGACGGCCGACACCGAGCTCGTTGATAGTTTCATGACACCGTTCGAACGGCTCCACGTCAGCCCGCCCGGAATCAGCGAAGAAGACGCCGAGCGTCTCATGTTCGACAAGCGTATCGAACGACTCCCCCTCGTGGATGAAAAGCGTCAGATACGTGGGCTCATCACGCTTCGCGACTTACTGTTTTTTCGACATCGGCCATTTTCGAGCAAGGACCGCAAAGGTCGACTTCTCGTCGGCGCGGCGATCGGCGTCCGCGGGGACTTCCTCGAGCGCACCGCGGAGCTGGTCGCAACCCACGTCGATGTCCTCGTCATCGATATCGCACACGCACACTCCGACGTCATGCGAGAAGGCATCGAAGCGATCCGCTCTCGCTTCGGCGACACGCCACTCATTTCCGGCAACGTCGCCACGTTCGAAGGCGCGCGCTTTCTAGCGGATCTCGGCGTCGACGCCATCAAAGTGGGGGTAGGACCGGGACGCGGTTGTCGCACCCGACTCGAGACCGCGGCGGGCGTGCCGCAGCTTCAAGCGATTCGCGAAGCGTGGTGTGCTGTGGGGAACGAAGTGCCAATCATCGCCGACGGTGGGATCGCGCACGACAAAGATATTTTTCTCGCGCTCGTTTGTGGGGCGTCGTCGGTGATGCTCGGAAGCGCTCTCTCCGGCACCGACGAATCTCCCGGCCATCTCATCGAGGATCCGGCAACGCATCAGAAGCGGAAAATTTATCGCGGCATGACGTCGCCTCAAGCAGTGTTGCAGTCGCAATACGACGATGAAAGCGGCGCCGACCGGGACGCCGCAATGAATACGCCGGCGGAGGGAATGCAGATCCAAGTCCCTTACAAGGGAAGCGTCGACGGGGTTCTCCACCGCGTGAGAGGCCACCTTCAGTCGGCGGTCAGCTACGCGGGGGAAACTTCACTGGAAGCCGCTCGGGAGAAAATCCTCGACGATCCGATGAAATACCTCATTCCCCTCTCGGCGGCCTCGCGCAAAGAATCCTACGACCGATAACGCCGGCCGCGAACCATAGCCGCGGCCCGCGTTTGTCGATAGACTAAGCGCGGAGAAACGCGCATATGTCAGGTTTTGTCTCTTTGGGTTCCCTTCGCCGGCTCGTCGCAATCGGCACGTTCTTCTTGTGGCTCCCAGCAGGCTCCTTCGCACTCGAGGCCGAAGCGCCGCGGCTCACAGTCGTGGTCGTCATCGACCAGTTCCGTCACGAGAGTCTACGCCGCTTCGAGGACCTGTTTGTCGACGACGGGTTCCGCCGACTGATGGACGGCGGCGCGTGGATGACGGATGCGACCTACGGCCACATGCACGCATCGACGTCGCCCGGCCACAGCGTGATCACATCGGGGAGCTACGGGTACAAGACGGGCATGATCGCCAACTCGTGGTACGACCGCGAGCTCGGCCGTCGCCGCAACTCTCTCGTCGACTCCGAGCATGGAATTCTCGGTCGGGACCGCGACCCTTCGATGCGAACCTCGCCACGTGAGCTTCAGGGCTCGACCTTGGCAGGCGAGCTTCGCATCTCCACCCGTTTTCGCGGCAAACACTTCGCGATCTCCATGAAGGATTACGCCGCGATCATCAGCGCCGGAAAGCTCGGCACACCGTTTTGGTACGAAGCGGCCATTGGTCGATTCACGACGAGCGATTTCTACATGGAGTCACTTCCCGACTGGGTGCAAGCGTTCAACGACCGGAACCTTCCCGACTCGTATTTCGGAAAGACGTGGGAGCGGCTCCTGCCAGCATCGGTCTACGAACAACGCGCTGGAATCGACGCGCGGCCGAACGAAGAGAACAACCGGCACAGCGGCACCACTTTTCCGCACACGATCAAGGGTGGCTTGGAAAGTCCGGGCCCGGCGTTTCACAACGCGATCAAACACACTCCCTGGTCCAACGACATCGAGCTCGAGTTCGCACGTCAGCTAATCGTCGAAGAGCAGCTCGGTGATGACGATATTCCCGACATTTTTGTCGTCAGCCTCTCAGGAAACGACTACGTCGGACACGACTACGGTCCGTTCAGCCAGGAAGTGCTCGACATGACCCTGCGCACCGACCGACAGCTCGCAGATTTCTTTGACTTCATCGACGAGCGCGTCGGACTCGACCGCACGATGTTGGTCTTGACCTCCGATCACGGGGTGATGCCGTTGCCGGAAGAGCTGCAAAGCGCCGGTATCACCTCCGGCCGCGTCTCGACCGACGTCTTGACTGCGTTCGTCGAACAGCGCATCGACGCGGCGCTAGGAGAAGAGGACTGGGTGCGCCACCTGCACTCCACCGGCCTTTATCTAAATCTCGAAGCGATCGAGCGGCGCGGCCTTCGCCAAGAGGACGTTGAGCAAGTCGCGGCCAAAGCGTTAACCGCGCACCCCGGTGTTGCGTCTGCGTTCACGCGAACTCAGATCCTCAATGGGCAACTTCCCAATACCTCGCTCAGCCGGCGTGTGACCAATAGCTTCTTTCCAGATAAGAGCGGTGATGTCATGCCGGTCTCCGCTCCGTTTTACCTACTCTTCGATGAATACAGCGAGACACCGTACGGAACGTCGCACGACCAACCGTACGACTACGATGTCCACGTGCCGCTTCTGTTTTATGGAAAGTGGATCAAGCCTGGGAGATACCATCACCGCGTCGACATGGCGGACGTAACTCCGACAATTTGCACGATTTTGGGGATCTCGATGCCGTCGAGTCGCGACGGCCAGATAATCAGAGAAATCCTGCGTTAGCGCTAACGGCGCACTCATCGGTTGTCAGTCGGGCACGGGCACGACGACAGCGGCGCCATCTTGGCGGGGTCGAGACTAAGGGACTAGACTACGCAGGTGGGGAAACAGTGGGTCCTTCCGAAAAAGCCAGCGGTGGTGATCACCGGGGCATCGAGCGGGATCGGAGAAGCGTGCGCCTATCGCTTCTCGCAAATTGGAGCTCGATTGGCGCTGTTGGCTCGACGCGAGGACCGGCTCGAGCGAGTCGCCGAGCGTTCGCGCGAGCTTGGCGGTGAAGCTCACATCGCTGCCGTGGATCTCTCGGGCTCGGACGCGACCAAACGGGCGGTCGTCGATGCCGAAGCGGCCCTCGGCGCAATCGATGTGCTGATCAACAACGCCGGTTTCGGACTCTATGCGCCGCTCGAATCCGTGCCTCGAGACGATCTCGAGCGCCTCTTCGCCGTGAACACGTTCGGTCCGCTTGCCGCGATTCAGTCAGCACTTCCCGGAATGCGACGTCGGGAGCGCGGCCACATCATTAATGTATCGTCGGTCGTCGGGAAACGCGCTCTTCCCATGACCGGAGCCTACGGCGCTTCGAAATACGCACTTCACGGCTTCTCTGACGCACTGCGCGTCGAGCTTCGCGGCTCCGGGGTCGAGGTATCCGTGATTTGCCCAGGCTTCACCAAAACCGAATTCTCCGACAAAGTCCTCGACTACGGAGTCGAGCGCGGACGACCGCGCGCGGGGGCGATGTCGGCTGAAGACGTGGCGGACGTGATCTTCGAGTGCGCGCGACGACCGAGAACCGAGATTCTTCTCACCGGTAAGGGTCGAACACTTGCTTGGCTGCAACGGATTTCGCCGAAGCTCGCCGATTGGGCGATCGCGCGCACTATCGCCGTCCGACTTCCCCGACTCGAGCAAGGTTCTTGAAACGTCGCGAAGTTCTGCGCTCGCTCGTCGGCGTCGCTGGGGCTGCCAGTGCCGTTGGCCTCGAAGCGTCTCAAGTCAGTACCTCGCCTGCGTTGTCCCCAACGGCCGTCGCAGAGCTCATGCGGGCTCACGGTCTCGAGCCCCTCCCCGGCGAAGCTGCCCAGGTCCGGGTGTTTCTTTTGTCGATGCGCTCGCGATCGATTCCGGATCCGCGCATCGAGCCTGCGATTCGCCTCGAGCCCGAGACGGACTGATGCAGATATCGCGCGAAGTTCTTCTCTCCCCGCTTCACGAGCTGGTGTCTCTACTCGAACGGGGCGACGTGTCCTCGGAAGAGCTAGTCCAAGCAACGATCGAGCGCACCGAAGCACTCGAGCCCGAGCTGAACAGCTACATAACGTTCCTGCCGGAAAGGGCGCTCGAACGAGCACGACGCTGCGATCGCGAACGTGCGCGGGGTGACGTCAGCGCCCCGCTTCACGGCATCCCCATCAGTCTCAAGGACGTGTTCGAGACCGCTGGGATTCCTACGACTGCGGGCGCGCGGTTTTTGAAAGACCACGAGCCGTCGAACGACGCCGAGGTGGTGCGACGCCTCGACGAGGCTGGTGCGATCCTCATGGGGAAAGCCAACCTGAATAAGTTCGCCGGTGGCGAATCTGGCGAGAATCCCGACTTCGGCAACATGCAAAACCCGTGGAACCGGAACTATTCACCGAGCGGGTCGAGCGGTGGCTCCGCGGCGCAAGTCGCCGGAGGTTTGGCCGCGCTGTCGATTGGCTCCGACAACGGCGGCTCTGTACGAAACCCCGCTTCGGTGTGTAACATCGTCGGTTTGAAACCCACGCACGGCCGCATCAGCACCGAAGGCATGTTCCCGCGGGCGTACACGATCGACCACGCCGGGACGTTGACCCGCACCGTGAAAGACGCGGCCATCGCGCTGAACGTTCTTGCCGGGCATCGAGCAGGCGATACGACAACGGCTCGACACGCGGTTTCCGACTACACCTCGGAGATTAACGCACCCATCACGGGACTCAAGGTAGGCGTCGACCGGACGGCGCTTCGCGGCGCAGAGTCCGCGGTCACAGAGACGTTCGAGCGCGCACTCACAACACTCACCGAGCTAGGCTTCCGCCTCGTCGATGTGCGTTTGCCGAGCGCGGAAGAGATGTCCAACGCGATGTATCTCATCTTCCTGTGCGAATGGGGCGCCGCCCACGAGCCGTGGATGCGTGAACGGCCCGAGGAGTACGCGGGTGGCGCGCGAGGCGCGATGCTGATCTCCGCGGTGGATTACTTGAAAGCACAGCGTGAGCGACGTACATTCCAAGTTCGTGCCGGAGAAGCAATGAAGAACGTCGATCTTCTCGCGTCCCCGACCTACCCCATCGTGCGGCGATCGCATCGCGGGCTGCCGACCATCTCGGGAAGACAACTCGACTCGATGGACGTGCTCCGTTTCACGATGCCTTACGATCTACTCGGCCTTCCGGCTATCTCGCTACCTGCCGGCTTTGACGGCGTGGACGCACCGATCGGCTTCCAGCTCGCTGGACGAGCCTTCGACGAGGCGCTCGTGTTGAGGGCAGCGCACGCGTATGAACAAGCGACCGAATGGCACCGACGACATCCCGACATTTAGGAGACACCATGGCAGACCACGCGCAAACCAAACAGTTCGTTGATACGTTCTGGGAAGAGAACATCGTACCGACGATCACAGACTACATTCGCGTCCCCAACGTCTCTTCCATGTTCGACCCGAACTGGCAGGAAAACGGCCACGTCGATCGCGCACTCGAGCTCGTCAAGAACTGGCTCGACGAGCACAAGCCGGACGGGACAATGCTTCACGTCGGACGCCTCGACAATCGAACGCCGCTCTTGCTCCTCGACGTACCCGGCAATTCCGACGACACGATCCTGATGTATGGCCATCTCGACAAACAGCCGGAGATGACCGGATGGCGCGATGGACTCGGCGCGTGGAAACCGGTGCGCGAGGGGGACAAGCTTTACGGGCGCGGAGGCGCCGACGACGGCTATGCGGTGTTTGCATCGATTTGCTCGCTCTTGGCTTTGCGAGAGCAAGGGATCGATCACGCGCGCGTCGTGGTCCTTATCGAGTTTTCGGAAGAGAGCGGCTCACCCGACTTGCCGGCGTACGTGGAACACTTCGCGAAGGAGATCGGAAACCCGAGTCTCATCGTGTGTCTCGATTCGGGCGCGGGGAACTACGAGCAGCTCTGGTCAACCACGTCTTTGCGCGGTCTCATCGGCGCAACTTTGCGAGTGGATGTCCTAAAAGAAGGGGTTCACTCCGGTGACGCCAGCGGCGTCGTCCCGTCGTCGTTCCGCATCGCCCGCGAGCTCATCTCTCGTCTCGAGGACGAGACGACAGGAGCGATCTTGCCAGAAGCGCTCAGCGTGAACATTCCAGACCAGCGACGCGAGCAAGCGAGCCAAGTCGCCAAAGTCCTGAGCGAGGAAGTTGTCTCGAAGTTCCCTTGGATCGGAGAGATGCGAGCCGTCGGCACCGATCCCACCGAGCTCATCTTGAACCGTACGTGGCGCCCGGCGCTTGCGGTTACCGGCCAAGAAGGTATGCCAGCGCTGAAAGACGCCGGCAATGTGCTGAGACCCTATACGACGCTCGCCCTCTCGCTTCGAATCCCCCCCACGCTCGACCCGAAACAAGCGAAAAACGCACTCGAGAAACTTCTAACGAGCGATCCGCCCTACGGAGCGAAAATCACCGTTGATTTTCACGAGCCCGCGCCCGGCTGGAACGCCCCGGCACTGGCTCCTTGGCTCGGCGAGACGCTCTCCGAGGCGTCACAAACGTACTACGGAAAGCCGGCACTCCACATGGGCGAAGGCGGCTCGATCCCGTTCATGGGTATGCTCGGCGAGAAGTTTCCCGAAGCCCAGTTCGTCATCACCGGCGTGTTGGGCCCCCAAAGCAACGCACACGGACCGAACGAATTCCTTCACATCGACTACGCCAAAAAACTGACCGCCTGCGTCTGCCACGTCCTGGAGCGCCACTTCTCGAAATAACACTCGGCCCGTTCCCGATCCCGTTCCCGATTGCTGTCTTTCACCACGGAGGCACGACAAAAAGGGGACAGGTACCTTCTTCCGCCGTCGCGCAGCGAAAAAGGTACCTGTCCCCTTTTTGTCTTCGCCTCCGTGACGAAGACTATGGATGCTGAGCGCTGAATGCTGGTATATTCCGCCAACATCGGAGGAAGCGCATGGACAAAAAGCCGGACGTACCCTACGTCCCGATCTCGTCGAACATGCCCGAGCTCACTTTCAAGGCGGTGTTCCTCGGCGTCATCATGGCAGTTGTGCTCGGAGCGGCGAACGCGTACCTGGGGATGAAGGCCGGTCTCACCGTCGCGGCCACGTTTCCCGCAGCCGTCGTTGCCATGGCCGCACTGCGTCCTCTGCGCGGCTCGATTCTAGAAGAGAATCTCGCGCGCACCACCGCCTCCGTGGGTGAAGCACTCGTGGCGGGCGCCATCTTCACGATCCCCGCTTTCGTCATCGCAGGCGCCTGGGAAGAAATCCGTTACTGGGAGAGCACCGCGATCATGTTGATCGGCGGCGTCCTCGGCGTTCTCTTCATTATCATTCTTAGACGAACCCTGGTGGTCGAAGCCGACCTGCCATTCCCCGAGAGCGTCGCGGCCGCAGAAATCGTCAAAGCAGGTCAGGGCGGGCAAACCGGAGCGTCGCTCGTGTTTGGCGCCATGGGACTCGCCGCTTTGTGGGAGCTCTTCAAGAACTCGAACGGGGTTCATCTTATCTCGGACGCGGCGAGTCGTTTCGTTACCTTCGGGCGCTCGACGATTCAGATCGGGCAGGACCAAATCGCCTACACCGGCGGCATGCACCTGGCGACGCCCGCGGTGTCGCCAGCGCTGATGGGCGTCGGGTTCATTGTCGGTTTTCGGGTCTCCGCCATCCTTTTCGCGGGCGCGCTGATGGGTTGGCTCGTGCTCGTCCCCCTGGCGATCTTCTTGAACCCGAACTGGAACGTCGAACTGAGCTCGGACCTCGCGACCCAAGTGTGGCTCCGTCAGATCCGCCCCCTCGCCGTCGGCACGATGATCGTCGCGGCGTTTTATACGCTCTACAACTTGCGAACGTCACTCATCACCGGTATCAGCAAAGCCGTGAAAAACGTCGGCGTACAAAGCGGCGAAGGCGCCGACCGCACCGAAGTCGACATCGACTTCAAGAAAACCGCCATCGCTGTCGGCGTCGCGGCGATCGGTACGTTTCTTCTTTATT
>CAMYKY010000110.1:0-13860 GCA_947259165.1 uncultured Acidobacteriota bacterium
AACTAGAAGGGCCACGTCGAGTCCCGTCACCTTCAAATAGGATCTCACTTGCGCATAGTGAATCTTGCCAAGCTTCTCGACGGTCTTCAACTCCAAGATCACCTGTCGTCAACGAGGAAGTCTAAACGGTGACGGCCCACCAGCCGCCCCAGGTACAGAATCTTGACATCTGTCTCCATTTCGGCCGACATCCCGTTGGCACGAAGCTCCAATGACAAAGCGTTGCGGTAGATACTCTCGAGAAATCCTGGCCCCAGGCCGCTGTGTACCTTCAAAATGCACCGTATGATATTTTCCGTAGTCGAATCGCCGCTAAAATCACGACCACGCAAACGCTCCATATTCAAATCCCCTTGCCTTACACAACCGTCATCACAGGCGAGACTCGAGCTTTCCACTTTTTAGCTCCATACGGTTGGGGAAGCGGTTGGCTAGCTCGGGGCTATGGGTGACGGCGATTAGGATTCGCTTTTCGCGTTGCTCGAGGTCCATCAGCAGCGACGCGACGGCTTCGGCGTTTTCGGCGTCGAGGTTGCCAGTGGGCTCGTCGCACAGCAGGAGCCGAGGCTCGCAAATGAGCGCGCGTGCGATGGCGACTCGCTGCTTTTCGCCGCCGGAAAGCTCGGCGGGACGGTGCGTTGTCCGTTCGCCCAGACCGACTTGGTCGAGAAGCTTCTCCGCGCGAGGACGATAGTCGCCGGGGCGTGCCACGAGCGTCGGGGCGAGCACGTTTTCGAGCACGCTGCACTGTGGCAGCAGGCAGTGGTCTTGAAACACGAAGCCCACCTTCGCGTTGCGAAACTTGGCCAGCTCTTTTTCTGAGAGCTCGAACGGCTTCTGACCTTCGAGCTCCACCGAACCGGACGTCGGCGTGTCTAGGGCTCCGAGAAGGAAGAGAAGCGTGCTCTTGCCGCCGCCGGAGGGGCCCATAATCGACAGTGCGTCGCCGAGCGAGAGATCGAGAGAAATCCCTTTCAAGATCTGGAGCGCGCCGCGGGGCGTCAGAAAATCTTTGACAAGATCGCGCGCTACGAGCAACGAAGCCTCTCCGTCAAGCCTCCTGGTAGGCGCGAGCGCGGAACAGGAAGTCGATAATGCTGCCCTCATGGGGTTGAAGCCAATTGAGTCGGATCGTGGGCACGGCGCCCACATTGAGCCGGTCGATATGAACCGCATCGAGGAGCTGTTTTCGAAACGATTCATCGTGCGTGATGGCACTTCCGACCAAGGTCGGACCGATGTTGCGGATCATGTCTTTCTGCTCGCACTGAACCACCGAAACGAACGGGAACATGTACTCTTTGTTCGCGAGCCACTTATCCTTCGACTCGCAGTGGATCACCGTCGGGCGCAAGTAGTCGCAACGCTCATGCGATACCAGCCGCGACGCATCGTCGCCGCGATGCTTCTTCGTGACTTCTTCGGTGCCTGCCTCTTCGACGTGGCGATCGATCTCACTGGAGATCGCTTCAGCGACACCGGGCACAGTGAACGCCGCGAGCGCGCTCTCCGGATTCTCCGGTGGCAGTGGCGCCACGGGCCCAATACGCTCGGCAATGGCTTCCGCAATTTCTCTCGTGTGACGTGACGCCCAGATGCCAGAGCAGCTGATACAGCTTCGGCCACTATTCGCGAAAACGCTGTCCACCATCACATCGAGGTAGCTCTCCCAGTCGTCCACGACGTCATCGCCGAGAAGAATCTTGCTGAAACCCGGCCCGTGCACCTGGACGCTCGGGTCGTTTTTGTAGCGATCGACCGTGGGTGTTCCACCAAAGATCATGCTTCGGGCGCAACTGGCCAGCACCGCGGCCCCAATATCCCCGAGTCCTGGGTAGATGGAAATCGTCTCTCGCGGAACACCCGCCTCGAAAAAAGCCGCGGCCATACGGTACGGCGTCCAAGGCTCCTGCGGCCCAGGCTTGAACACGAGACCGAGTTGAAGCGGGATTACCGGCATCCACAACGTGTGCACGCCGGGAGAATTGGAAGGGAGCACCAAACCGAGCACCGGGGCCTGCGCCTGAAAACTCAGCGGGACGCCGCGCTCTTCAACGCCGTGCCCCTTACCGAAAATAGAGAGGTCCAACCCGCGCGTCAGCGCATCGAGCACTTCGTCCATCTTGGTGAGGACGAAGTGGTTTTTCTCCATATTGGCCCGACACATATGCTCGGGAAGGCCCGTCGTCGCGGATTGGTATTTGAGGAAGTCTTGCGGCGACTGGGTGCCGTCACCCAGCGGCAGCTCCGATTCCATGTAGAGGTCGGCGGCTTTCTTGACCATCCCAATCAGCTCCGCCGGCGGGATCTCCCGCAAGAGGTCCCGCGCCCTCTGCGCTTTGCGCATGTCGCGCTGGATCAGTCCACCGTTGGCGAGACTCACTTTCGCGAGCTCCTCGCCGGTATCGAAGTGAACGACGGTATCGGTCTCTAAGCTGGTGTAGGGCGTGCCCCAACGCAAAACAGGTATGTTGATCATCTCGAATGGTAGTCGGTTAGTAGACGCCAACCGTCGTGGTTGCCGCGAATTTGTGGAAGGGCCGGACCCCACTGACACCGTCCCAAGGATAGGCATCATAAGGCGGCTCGCGCTCGCCTTCGTCGCGCTCGAGAAAGCCGGGAACGAAAAACTCTTTGGTCAATGTGGTGAGACGGACACGTCCAGTCTCGCCGTAGCCGACCACGCTCGTCGCATCGTCGGGATCAACCACTTCGATCACCGCGCGCGGTTGCGGAGCGTAATACGTGATCTTGTAGCCATCCTCAGGGCCCACCGGCCGCGACGCCGCGAGACCCATGAGTGTGTTGCCGTACGTCGGGGTAATGTAGACCCCGTCCAGGAGCTCTTCGACCGCAAAGCGTGTCCATTGCGGGGTGAACTCGGTGCCACCGGAAAAGATGCCCGTGAAGCCGGCCTCTTTCAGACTCGAGCCTTCGTCTTCGAGCCGGAGCGCGAACGCCTCGAGAAGCTTCGGGGTCGTAAAGAGAATCTTGAGGTCGTGTCCCGCACTCAAGAGCGTCATCGCCTGATCAATGACATGGCTTTTGTACGCTTCGAGATGTTCCGTCCAGCCCTTGGTGATGAGCTTGACCACCCAACGCGGGTCCAGATCGAGACAAAAACAAATCCCGCCTCGGTGTTGTGCCAGGTGCTCGACGGCGAGCCTCAAGCGCCGAGGACCACTCGGACCCAGCATGAGCCAGTTCTCTCCTTTGGGAAAGTGCTCATCCGGCAGCGTCTCACTGAAGAGCTCGTAGTCGATCCGGAAGTCCTCGATCGCGACCCGACTTTTCGGAATTCCCGTCGTACCGCCTGTCTCGAACACATGAATCGCACGATCTTGATAGGCCTTCGGTACCCATCGCCGAACCGGGCCGCCGCGAAGCCAATCATCTTCGAACAACGGAAACCTGCGAAGGTCCTCGAAACTCCGAACGTCCTCGCGTGGATCGAAATCCAGTTTCTGGACGTAGTCCAACCAAAACGGCGTTCCGTTTTCCGGGTCGAAGTGCCATTGGACGATTTCGCGAACGTGCGCGTCGAGCGCCGTCTTCGCGGCCGATTTTCTCTCTTCGATGCTCGTGCTCGACTCAGTCAAATCGTGGCTGCTCCCGCCGCAACGCTCTCTAGTGTGCCGACCGGCTCGCCGGTGACCAGGGCCTCGAACGCGGTGATGGAACGCCGCGCCATTGACTCTACCGTGTAGTGACGCCTGACGCCTTCGGCGGCTCGGCGTCCGAGCTCACACCGCCGCTCGGAATCCAGGATGAGCGTGGCCAATCCGTCCGCCAATCGGGCCGCGTCGCCAGCGTCGACGATGATTCCCCCACCGGTGCGCTCGAGCAGCTCCGGGAAGGCTCCGCGACTGGTTTGCACCACCGGTACACCCGCCGCCATCGCCTCGAGCACGAAGATCCCTTTCGGCTCTTCGTAGTCAGTCGGTACCGACGCAATCGACAACGACTGAAGGAACGCGATCTTGTCTCGTCGGTCCAAAACGCCGTGATAGTGGAACTCGTCGGCAAGGCCGTACCGCTCGACATCCGCCGTCACCTTCTGAAGGTAGCCGCGGTGTTCACGCCCGAGATAGCCCGCCACTTCGAGCCGGGTCGGTGGGACATCGTCACGCTCACGCAAGCGTCGGTAGGCTTCGACAAGATTGTGAAGGCCCTTCTCGGGCGCCACTCTTGCGAAATAGCCGATCCGCAACGGTCCCTGTTTCGGCTCGGCGGAATCGTAACCGTCGCAATTAATCCCGAGCGGAACCATCACCATCTTCTCCGACGGGATCGAGAGAAGTCCAGTCATGAACGCCGCGTAGTAGTCACTGATCGCGATGAAGCGGTCGACGAACTGCACCTGGTCTCGAATGAGTGCGATGGCTTCAGTGCGCCGGGCCTCCGGCAGCCCATCCAAAAACAGGTCTTCACCTTGGAGAGTGCACACAATCGGCACCCCGAGTGCGCGCGCTAACGGTCGCGCCAAGCCGATCATCAACGAGTTCGGGAGAACGACCACATCGGGACGGGGCTGGGCGCTGAGCCATGCCGTGAGCTTCGCGACCTCCTTCCGCTGAAAACCGTTCTCCCCCTTGAGTGTGGAGACCGTCAAATCTCCGAGATCCGCCGGATCAGTGGATACCGACAAACGGCTCAGGAGCTTCATCACCCACTTGGAGTCGAAGATGCGATCCACGTACTCGGGAGTGCGACGAAACAGGGGCAGGACTTGCTGCAAATAAACGTTCACCCCGCCGTACAAGACGCGCTCCTCGCTGACGTTGGGCTCGTCCGTTCGCGTCGGCGTGTAGATCGGGACGAGCGTGATGTCATGACCCTGACGTCGAAGCTCCGCCGCGAGCGAGTTGTCCCGGAGACAGCTCCCACAGTACATATTGGCAGCGCCGGCGGTGATCGCGAGTATTCTCAAAGGAAACTATCCCTACTCCCAAAAACACATAGTATTCTGGCCGGCTTAACCCCGCAAGTTGTCCGGCCGGTTGACAATGTTCATCTCGCGCAATAGCGTGAACTCGCGATGGTTGCTCGAGCCCTGCTATTCGCCCTCGCGGTTGTGGTACCCATCACGTCAACCGCTCAAGACCGGGAGCAAGCCGGCTCCGAAGCGGACTCCGACCGCATCGAGATGGATTTGTCGTTTGACTACGATCCGGAGGAGCTTCGGGAGCACCTTCCCCCGAGAGTCCATTTCAAGCGGATCTGGGGCCCGATCGGCATCGCGGGGTTCCACGTCCCTCCGGCCGCCGAGCCTGGCCCCTACCGAGGACCACCCAAAACCATATGGAGTAACGGATTCGGGACCAGCATGTGGCGTGATCCCGTGACGGGGTGGCCGCTGCAGTAGCGGCTCAGCGCCTCCCCCTGGCAGTTGCCTTCGTTGGATTGCGAGTCGACTCAGCTTCGGCCGGGCCCCCTCACCCCGGGCGCCTTTGGCGCCCGGGTGAGGGGACGCGGTTCGAAGCTTCGACTAGTCGTCGGTGGAGCGGCCGTCGAGAAACGGCTCGAGCGGCACGAGTGCGGACCCATTTTCGGTGCAAACCGCGTACTTCGACTGTTCATCCGCGTACATCGCAACGCCGGCGTATTCGCCCTTCTTGTTGAGCATGTAGAAGGAAAGCCCAAAGTTCGGAAGCCCGCGATCGTTGAGGAGGCGTTGCTCCACCGTGTTTTCTTTCACACGGCGAAGCGCTTCCATGCCTGCATCCTTCGGGTGCGCGCCGCGACGCATTTCCTCCACGATGACGAAAGAGCACAATCCATAGAGGTTGGCTTCACCCCGCCCGGTCGACCCGGCCGCGCCGATGTCGCCATCGACGTACAGACCGGCACCGAGAATCGGTGAGTCTCCGACCCGCCCTGGAATCTTCCACGCGAGGCCACTCGTCGTGGTCACGCCGCAGATATCGCCGTTCGGAGCTATCCCGTCGCAGTTGATGGTTCCGTAGAAGTGCTCCTCCTCGATCAGTCCTTCCCGCACCATCTGGAGCCCCGCTTTGTAGCCGGCCTCGGCTCGCTCACGCGGGTCCAGGTAGTGTTCCGGGTCGGCGCGGCGCTTCCATTCGAGCCAACGCTGCCGCGATAACTCGGTATTCAGATCCGCTTCGATCTCGAAGCCCATGTTGCGCGCGAAGGATTGGGCGCCGTCGCCGACCAGTAGATGATGGTCGGTCGACTGCATAACAGCGTGAGCCACGAGAGACGGCGTCCGCACGCCCTCGATTCCAGCAACAGCGCCAGCGCGTTTGTCGGGCCCGTGCATACAACACGAATCGAGCTGGACAACACCGTCGGCGTTTGGAAGACCACCATAGCCGACGCTCGAATCCTCGGGGTCGAGCTCGACGATGTTCACGCCAGCAATGAGACTTTCGAGAACGTCCTCACCGTCGGTGATCATTCGGAAGGCTCTTTCGACACAAGTCTCGGTGCCACCGTTTTTGCGCGTATTCCCGTTTCCGGAAGAGATCACGACAGGCTTCACGGACTGCGGGGTCAACACCGTGGGAGCCGCGCCAAAGGCTGTGTTCGACGCTGCCGCCAGGCCCGCGGCCGCGGCCCCGGTTCTTACGAACTCACGTCGGCTAAGTTTCTTCGTCATTGGGATCCTTTCTGATTGCAACTTGGGCGCTCACGTGCGCTGCGGGATTCTATACCACTCAAATGAAGACTTCGATCGCGGCGGTGGAGCGCAACAGCTCGAGCTCTTGCTGGATGAGCTCCTGGAGTCCGCGCTGTTTCAGGAATTCCTCGATCCGCTCTTGGACGTCATCGTAGGGCACCGGGCCGGCGTCGCGGCGATCCACGAGCCGGATGATGTGGTACCCGTAGCGTGTCTCGACCAGCCCGCTGAGCTCACCCGGCTGAAGGCTTTTCATCGCGGCTTCGAACGGCGGTACGGTCTGCCCTTCCGGCATCCACCCGAGCTCGCCCCCCTTGTCCTTCGAGCCCGGATCGCCCGAGTTCTTGGCGGCTAGCTCGGCGAAATCTTGGCCCATCTCCACCATGCTACGAATGGATTCGGCCTTCTTCTTCAACTCGGCCTTCTCCTCCGGATTCGCGGACTCATCGACCGAGATGAGGATATGCGCCGCGTTGAACTGCGCGGGCTCCTGCATCGATTCTAGATTGCCGTCATAAAACGTCCGTTTCTCCTCTTCCGAGACGGCGAGCTTGGGGATGAACTCACTCTCCACGAGGCGCTGAATGCCAAGCTCTTTCTTGAGGTCGCGCTTCACCTGATCGACCGTGATTCCCTGTTGTTGAAGGGCCGACTCGAACGCCGGGGCACCACCGAATCGCTGGCTCTGTGTCTCGAGCTCGGCGTTGACTTCGGCGTCCGCGGGTGACAGCCCCTTCGTTTCGACCGATTGGTACAAGAGCTCACCGCTGACGATGTCGCCGAGGACGCGTTGATAGAAACCGTCGCCGACTTCGGAAGCAGGCAGCTGTGACTTGAGCGCTTCCGCACGCCGAAGAAGCTCGGCCTTCGATATCACCGTCGTGTTAACCCGAGCCACAACGTCGGGAAAGGATTGAGGGTCCGAGCTCACCGGCGCTGCCACTTGGGCGCTCGCAGAAATCACTCCAGTCGCACCAAAGGCGACGAGGCCCAAGATGGGCCACCGCATTGACATCAAATGCCTCCTTGGAATCGCAATCTCTTATACTACGCGCTCGACGGGCGATCGCCAAAACCCCCTTTGAAAAGCGCCCTTCTGGTTCCTTCCGGCAGCCAGCCCGCTTGTCCTCTCGAACGCCGAGACCGCGACGGTTCCGGTCGAATGGGCCGTCGCCGCCGTCTTTTTGAAGCCATAGACAGTGCCGAGGCATAGCCTCCCGACCTTGAGAATATTTCCGATTACAGCTACACCACCGGTGTCATGACACCTGATCGCACAAGGTAAAAGATGGAAAGAATAAACATTCCGGCGACAATAAACATAATTCCTCCCAATACAGAAACCTTCGGAGTACTCGTTGACAAGTCAAGATAGGATTCTTCAGGATCATTCGGGTTGTAAACGGTTTCTTTCACGGAATTGGTCCGGTATTTTTTGCATATAGCTGCTACATATTCTCGATTTGAAGTCCTTCCCTCTCCACCTATCGATATGGCATCGTTTGAATAGCTCGCCCCTTTCACATGGTAATCGTATTCGATTTCAGGATGGTAGAAAGTCGTCCCTTCCCCATAACTCTCCACAACTTCAGACTTAGTGATTTTACATTGTGCTCGTGGCCAGCTCTTAGCAATTGACGCTTCTTTTATCGTCTTACGGGCATTGATGATTAGATAGAAGCCACTCAATATGAACAAAACACCAAAAATCGCTATCAAATATTCCACGATTTCCTCCGGTCAATTTCCTTCCTTTTCATACTCACCCGGCTCGAGCCGGAGGTTTCGAATTCCGGCCAAAAACCGGATCGGTCGGCCTGGTTACAGCTTCCACCATCGTCCGACGCGTCGTCATCTCAACCGACCGAGCCCCCTTGATAGAAAATCCCGATCCACCAGCAGCTCGCCGATCTTCTGAAGCAGCTCCGACTTCGCGCGCCGACCCATCACGGCCGTCATCTCCCGCGGACTCGAAGGCGCGCACCAGATTCGCCTCGAGCTGGCGCTTCCACTTGTAGATCTGATTCGCGTGCACCTTATGACGACGAAACAGCTCCGCCACCGACTACTGTTCACGCAACGCCGTCAAGGCTACTTTCGCCTTGAACTCGGGACTGTGATTCGTTCTTGTCTTCTTCATGTCTGCTCCTTTTGTCATGGAGCAGGCCGTTTTTCCACCTTAACCCCTGGTCCAAGAATCGGGGTCCTCTTCTAGACCCCCTTTGATCCGCACCCTGCAATGCTAGACTCTCCGGCCTATACCTCATGTTCGTGTCGCGAGTGTTCATTCCCTTTGCCCTCGGCTATTTCATTTCGCAGCTTTTTCGTGCGGTGAACGCTGTCGTTTCCACCGACCTCGTTCAAGAGCTATCGCTAGACGCCTGGACCGTCGGCTTTCTCACCAGCGCCTACTTTCTTGCATTCGCAGCCGCGCAGCTCCCCGTGGGCATCGCTCTCGACCGCTTCGGGCCACGTCGAACCGAATGCGCACTCCTGCTTTTTGCCGGGGCCGGCGCGGCCATCTTCTCGGTCGCCGAGACTGCGAACGGACTGGCCCTCGGTCGGGCGCTGATTGGTTTCGGCGTCTCGGCCTGCCTCATGGCTTCGTTTCACGCGTTCGTGTTGTGGGCTCCGAGTGAACGTCTTCAGTTTCTAAACGGCGCAGTGATGGCCGTCGGTGCGGCCGGCGCGTTGACCGCGACAGTGCCTGTCGAATGGGCCGTCGCCTCCATCGGTTGGCGATCCCTCTTCATGGGCCTCGCGCTCGTTGCCCTGGTGATCTCGGCGTTTCTTTTCGCCGCCGTTTCCGAGAAACCGCAGGCGCGCAAAACGCAGCGGCTCGTCGATGTCACCCGAGGGCTCCGATACGTGTTCCGCCACAAAGCGTTTTGGAGCATCGCGCCTTTTTCCGTTGCGCATCAAGGTGCCTACCTCTCCATCCAAAGTCTCTGGGCGGGGCCGTGGCTTCGGGATGTTGCAGGACTCGAGCGGGGCGCCGTCGCGAACCAGCTTTTGACGCTCGCATTGGCGATGGGGATCGGCTTTCTCGGGCTCGGCTCTCTTGCGCAACACCTGGGCCGGCGCGGCGTACCGTCGCTCGTCGTCTGGGTCGCATCCGCCACGCTCTTTCAAGGCGCGCAGCTCGGCCTGGTCCTGCAATGGACCGAGTACACGCGCCTGCTGTGGGGAGGCTTCGGCTTGTTCGGTGCAGCGGGAATGCTGAGCTACGTCATCTTGACGCGCCGATATCCCATGGAAATGGCAGGGCGGGTCAACACTGGGCTCAACGTCTTCGTCTTCGCCGGCGCTTTCGCGTTTCAAGCCGGCGTCGGCGCTACCATCGAGTATTTCTCCGTCCCGGGTGCTCCGTTCTCACCCGAGGGCTACCGCGTCGGCTTCGCCGCCGTACTCGCCCTACAGGTCCTCGCTGTTGCTTGGCTCGCCATCACGTCGTCTTGGCGCGCCGAGCCTCCGTCTGATACTCTCCGAACCGATAGCTGATGAACAAACGACTGGTAACGGCACTCGCGGTGCTCGCGGCTCTAGCCACCGGAGCCGCGCTACTTACGTCTCAAGACGATCCGACCAAGCGCACCCTCATGAAGGCGAAAGCGGGTTACGCCCACAACTTGTTCGATGCCGTGGTGCAAGAAGACTTCGAAGTCATTCAAGAGCAGGCGTTCCGACTGAAGGCCGTTACCGAGACCGCCGACTGGAACACCATCAAGACGCCCTGGTACGCCCGTGAAAGCGACGCCTTCATCCGTGCCACCGATGAGCTCTACGCAGCAGCAAAAGACAAGGATGGAGAGGCCGTGTCGCTAGCCTTCGTGGATCTGACACTGAGATGCATCCGCTGCCACCGAGGCTTACGAAGCAACCGGTAGCCCCACACCGCTCCCCGCCCAATCTACCACCGCCGCTCAAACCAAGATCCTGAATGCTGACTACGAACTCACGCAAAATCCGCCATCCTCACCGGTAACCGCTTCGAGCCCCAATCACCGGGTTCAGCTTCGAACACCCCCGGGCACAGCGCTGCACAGAATCGACACCGGCCGTCGTCGAGGAGATTCCAGTCGGACAGCTCGTACCAGTCCCGCCCGATCAGAACCTCTCCACACTCGTGACAATACGTGCTACCTCCCCGTTCGTCGTGCACATTGCCCGTATACGCGTAGCGAATCCCATTGCCCAGCGCAATCGTCCGCGCTCGAGCCAGCGTCGATGTTGGCGTGGACGACTTGTCACGCATCTTCCAATCGGGATGGAACGCAGTGAAGTGCATCGGGACTTCGGGTCCGAGACGGGAGGCAACCCATTGGGTCATCGCGTCGAGCTCCTGGTCCGAGTCGTTCTCGCCCGGGATGAGAAGCGTGGTGAGCTCGAGCCACACCGACGTCTCTCGCTTGATGTACTCCAGCGTCTCGAGAACCGGTGCGAGGCTCGCGGCACAGACGTTCTTGTAGAAGGCCTCCGAGAACGCTTTCAGATCGACGTTCGCGGCATCTAGATGCCGGTACAAATCTGCCCGCGGTGGCGCGGTCATGTAGCCCGCGGTCACCGCGACAGAGCTCACACCGCGAGCGCGACACGCATCGGCAACGTCGATGGCGTACTCCATGAAGATCACCGGGTCGTTATAGGTAAACGCGACGCTCTTGCACCCGAGCTCTTCAGCGGCACGAGCAATCGTCTCGGGCGTCGCGCTGTCCGAGAGCCGATTCACTTCGCGCGATTTGCTGATATCCCAGTTCTGGCAAAACTGGCATGACAGGTTGCATCCCGCCGTGCCGAACGACAACACGGCGCTGCCCGGATAGAAGTGATTCAACGGCTTCTTCTCGATCGGATCGACACAAAAACCGCTCGAGCGCCCATAGGTCGTCAACACGACGGCGTCATCCTGACGTGCCCGAACGAAACACATCCCCTGCTGCCCCTCGTGGAGCCGGCAAAAACGCGGGCACGCGTCGCACTGCACGCGGCCGTCGGCCAACCCGTGCCAGTACTTGGTCGGAACCACTTCTGCGAGCGCGCTCACCTTCCTATTATGCGCCGACTTCAGGGCTGAGACGCCACATAATCCGCAGGGAGCTCACCGTCGCTTTCTCAGGAGCGCATATCGAGGTTAATATGGGCAATGCCTACATCTTTGGGAAAGGAAGAGCGACAAGGCATTCTGCGCCGCTTCTTGTCGGCTCTAAGATTTCCTCAGCTCTTCTTGCTGCTCGTCGCACTCTTCGCGGTCGACCTAGTGACTCCCGATCCGATCCTCTTCATCGATGAGGCCATTCTCGGCGTCCTCGCGGTCATGCTCGGCATGTGGCGAAACCGAGGCGAAGATTCGCCCGAGATGAAAAACATCACTCCGAAAAAAGACGACCCCTAGCAGGCTCGTCGGAGAAGTGCGATAGAATCGGCCGCCATGACACTGGCCGCAACCGTCTTGCTCGACCACATCGCGGACGCACACTCCCAGATCGATCCCGTGTTTCTCGACACGCCGCAGTTCGTAAGCGACGCTCTGAGCAAGCTCGTGGGCGCCGAGCTCGTATTCAAGATCGAATGCGTGAACCCGGTCCGCTCGTTCAAAGGGCGGGGAGCAGACTACTTCACGCATACCCACAAAACGTCGGCACCGCGCCCCTGGACCTGTGCCTCGGCTGGGAACTTCGGGCAAGGCCTCGCCTTCGCCGCGCGCAAGCACGACATCCCCCTCGTCATCTACGCCGCGACGACGGCCAACCCTTTCAAAGTGGAGAGAATGCGCCAACTCGGCGCGACGGTGCACCTCGTCGGCCACGATTTCGACGCCTCTAAAGAAGCGTGCCGGCAATTCGCCGACGACGAAGGCCACACCTTCGTTGAAGACGGGCGCGACAGCACCATCACCGAGGGCGCCGGTACCATCGCCATCGAATTGTTGCAATGGCCGGAGCCTTTTGACGCGGTGTTCCTGCCCGTCGGCAACGGCGCGCTCATCAACGGGGTAGGGACGTGGTTGAAAGCGCACTCACCGGCGACACGCATCGTAGGCACCGGAGCGGAGGGCGCACCGGCGATGGCATGGTCGTTTCGTGAACGACGTGTTGTCACGACCGTCAGCGTTTCGACGTTCGCCGACGGGGTCGCCACCCGGGTCCCAGTGCCTGAGGCCGTCGGGACCATGTGCGATGTCACCGACGATATGTTGCTCGTCGACGACGAGGCGATCCGCGAGGCGATGAGCGCCATCGAGCGGGAGCTCGGTCTCACCGTAGAGCCGGCCGGCGCCGTTCCCCTGGCCGCGGCGACCGTCTATCGTGAACGTTTTCGCAGCAAACGACTTGCGGTACTGATTTCGGGCAGCAACATATCGGGAGATTCACGATGACGACGGGCACGAACCTCACGCTGACGGCCTCGGACGGCCATGAGATGGGCGCCTATCGCGCCGAGCCGCCCGGAGCTATCAAGGGCGGGATCGTCGTCCTCCAGGAAATTTTCGGAGTCAATGCCCATATTCGAGACGTGTGCGACCGCTTCGCCCAAGAAGGCTACGTTGCCGTCGCTCCCGCGCTCTATGATCGCAGCTCACAGAAAAACGCCGAGCTCACGTACTCCGAAGAAGACGTCGCGCTCGGACGAAAACTTCGCGAGGAGTTCTCCTGGGACGACACGGTTCTCGACGTCGACGCAGCAAGGGTCGCGCTCAGCGGCGAGGGATTGAAGATCGGCACCGTCGGTTACTGCTGGGGTGGAACGATCTCGTTCGTCGCCGCGACCCGTCTGGAGTTAAACGCCGCGGTGGTCTATTACGGCGGGCAGATAATGCCGTACGTGAACGAAAAGGAGCGCTGCCCTCTACTGATGCATTTCGGCGCGCGCGACACATCGATTCCTCTGAGCGATGTCGAAGCGATCCGTCGAGCCCACCCCGAAGCGGAAGTGCATGTCTACGAAGCCGGCCATGGGTTCAACTGCGATCGTCGCGGAGGGTACGACGAAGCGGCGGCGACCCTGGCCAACAGTCGCACGTTGGATCTTTTCCGAAGACTTCTTGCCTGAGCCGCGCCATGAACCGAACGAAACAAATCATCACGAAGACCGAAGCCGTTGCGTCGAACGGGATGGTCACCGCCATGCACCCGCTCGCGGCGGAGGCAGGTATCGAGATCCTCCATGCCGGAGGAAGCGCCGCCGACGCCGCGGTCGCGACCGCGCTGGCGATCGGCGTC